>JAGXAX010000007.1 GCA_018971405.1 Alphaproteobacteria bacterium
CTGGATGGGCTGGCGTCCGCACAACCGCGGCGTTGTCATGAACCCGATCGACCACCCGCACGGCGGCGGCGAGGGTAAATCCTCCGGCGGCCGTCATCCGGTCACGCCGTGGGGCAAGCCCACCAAGGGCGCGAAAACGCGCAAGAACAAATCCACAGACAAATACATCTTGCGTCGCCGCAAGAACAAGCGTCTGAGCAAAGGTTAATAGAGGAGAGTAATAGTGGCACGTTCAGTCAAAAAAGGCCCGTTCATCGACGGCTATCTGCTGAAAAAGGCAGACAAGGCGCGGGCATCCGGCCGCAACGAGGTCATCAAGACCTGGTCGCGCCGCTCCACCATCCTGCCGCAATTCATCGGCCTGACCTTCGGCGTCTATAACGGCCAGAAGTTCATCCCCGTCGTGATCACGGACAACATGATCGGTCACAAGCTGGGCGAATTCGCGCCGACGCGCCACTTCGTCGCGCACACCGCCGCCGGCGCCGACAAGACAGCGACAGCGAAAGCGAAAGGGTAAGCCATGGCCAAGACAACGAACAAACCCCGCCGCGCCGACAACGAAGCCATCGCCAAGGCCCGTTACATCAAGGGCAGCGAGCGTAAATTGAACCTGCTCGCGGAAATGATCCGCGGCAAGCTCGCCGCGCGCGCGCTGATCGACCTCGAATTCTCGCGCAAGCGCATGTCGCTGGAAGTCAAGAAAGTCCTCGAATCCGCGATCGCTAACGCCGAGAACAACCACAACCTCGATGTTGACCGGCTGGTCGTGAAGTCGGCGACCGTCGGCCGCACCATGACCATGAAGCGCTTCCACGCGCGCGGCCGCGGCCGCAGCGCCGGCGTCGAAAAACCCTTTTCCAACATCACCATCGTCGTCGGCGAAGGCGGCGCGGAAAAGCACAAGACGAAAAAGGCCGCCGCCGAGGCGAAAGTGAAAGAGGGCGCGAAGAAGAAAGCGTCCGCCAAGAAATCTGCCGGAAAAACGGCAAAAACAGAAACGAAAGCTGGAGAATAAGCAATGGGTCAGAAGATTAACCCGATCGGGCTGAGACTGGGCATCAACCGCACGTGGGACAGCCGCTGGTACGCGGGCAAGGACTACGCGACGAAGCTGCTGCAGGACATCAAGCTCCGCAATCACGTTCTCGCCGCGCTGAAAACGGCGGGCGTCGCGCGCGTCGTCATCGAACGCGCCGCGAACAAGACCGCCGTCACCATCCATACGGCGCGTCCGGGCGTGATCATCGGCAAGAAGGGCTCTGACATCGAAAAGCTCCGCAAGGACCTCTCCAAATTCACCGGTGGCGACGTGACGCTGAACATCGTCGAAATCCGCAAGCCGGAAATGGACGCGCAACTGGTGGCCGACGGCATCGCCCAGCAGCTCGAGCGCCGCGTCTCCTTCCGCCGCGCCATGAAGCGCGGGGTGCAATCGGCCCTGCGTCTCGGCGCGGGCGGCATCCGCGTCAACTGCGCCGGCCGTCTCGCCGGTGCGGAAATCGCGCGCCGCGAATGGTACCGCGAAGGCCGCGTGCCCCTGCACACGCTGCGTGCCGACGTCGATTACGCCATTTCGCGCGCTTCGACGACCTACGGCATCATCGGCATCAAAGTCTGGATCTTCAAGGGCGAGATCCTCGCGCACGACCCGATGGCGCACGACAAGCGCCTGACCGACCAGCATCAGCAACGGGCTTAAAAGGTTTTAAGAGAAAAAAGGAATTACGGCCATGATGTCACCAAAGAAAATGAAGTACAGGAAGCAGCACAAGGGGCGCATCCACGGGAAAGCGACCTCCGGCACTTATCTTTCTTACGGCTCCTTCGGCCTGAAGGCGGTCACCCCGGAGCGCATCACCGCCCGCCAGATCGAGGCCGCCCGCCGCGCCATCAGCCGCTGCATCAAGCGTCAGGGCCGCTTGTGGATCCGCATTTTCCCCGACGTGCCGGTCTCCAAGAAGCCCCTCGAAGTGCGGATGGGTTCGGGCAAGGGCTCGCCAGAGTTTTACGTGTCGCGCGTCAAGCCCGGCAAGATCATGTTTGAACTGGACGGCGTGCCCCGCGCAGTGGCCGAAGAGGCGTTCTCGCTCGCTTCCGCCAAGCTGCCGATCAAAGTGCGTTTCGTGTCCCGCGACTAGAAAGAGAAGAAAATGAAAACCGCAGATTTGAGAGCAAAAAGCCAAGACGAGCTGCAGCAGAGCCTGATGGACCTGCGCAAGGAGCAGTTCAACTTCCGGTTCCAGAAGACGACCGGCAAAATCGAGGACACGTCGCGCATCCGCACCGTCCGCCGCGACATCGCCAAGATCAAGACGCTTTTGAATGAAACGAAATCCGGCAAAGAGCCGGTCGCGAAACCCGCCAAGGCTGCCAAAAAGGCGCCCGCCAAAAAGAAAGCTAAGGAGTAAAATAAATGCCCCGCCGTGTGCTTGAAGGTAAAGTCGTCAGCGACAAATGCGATAAAACGGTAACGGTGCTGGTCGAGCGCCGCGTGCAGGACAGCGTCTACGGCAAGATCATCCGCCGTTCCGCGAAATACGCCGCGCATGACGAGACCAACCAGTGGAAGACCGGCGACCTCGTGACGATCGAGGAATGCCGCCCGCTCTCCAAGTCGAAGAACTGGCGCGTGGTCAGCGGCAAGGTCACCGGCGAAAGTCAGGTGAAGACGGTCGATGATGCGGGCAATGGCAAAAAGTCCGTGAAGCGCGACCTCTCCGACAAGAAAGCGGCGCAGAAGAAGCCCGCGGCGAAAAAAGAGAAGTAAGAAGAATTAACTTAGAAAGGTCAAAAACATGATACAGATGCAAACTAATCTGGATGTTGCCGACAACAGCGGCGCGCGCCGGGTCCAGTGCATCAAGGTGCTGGGCGGCTCACACCGCCGGACGGCCGGTATCGGCGACATCGTCGTCGTTTCGGTGAAGGACGCCATTCCGCGCGGCCGCGTCAAGAAAGGCACCGTGCACAAGGCGGTCATCGTCCGCACATCGACGCCGCTCAAGCGCGACGACGGCACGTCGATCCGCTTCGACCGCAACGCCGCCGTGCTGATCAATCAGGCGGGCGAACCGGTCGGCACCCGTATCTTCGGCCCCGTCACTCGCGAGCTGCGCGGCAAGAACTTCATGAAAATCATTTCTCTCGCGCCGGAGGTGCTGTGATGACCGCTCCCAAATTCAAGATCAGGAAGGGCGATACCGTCGTCGTCCTCGCCGGCAAAGACAAAGGCAAGAAGGGCGAGGTCAAGCACGTCGACACCGCCGCCGCACGCGTCACCGTCGCGGGCGTCAATCAGGTGACCAAGCACCGCAAGCCCTCGCAGGCAGGCGCCGGCGGCGTCGAGAAGATCGAGAAGTCGCTGCATATCTCCAACGTGGCGCTGCTCGACCCGAAATCCGGCAAGCCAACCCGCGTCGGGTATAAAACGGTCGGCGACCGCAAGGTGCGCGTCGCGAAACGCTCCGGCGAGCAGATGGAATAAGTGAGGAAGCTATGGTAGCCCGTCTTAAAAAAGAATATCTGGAAAAAATCAAGCCGGCGTTGAAGCAGCAGTTCGGGTTCGAGAACGACATGCAGATTCCGCGTCTGGACAAGATCGTCATCAACATGGGCGTGGGCGAAAGCGCCTCCGACAGCAAGAAGATCAACGGCGCCGTCGCCGACATGACGCTGATCGCGGGGCAAAAGCCGCTGGTCATCCGCTCGAGGAAGTCGATCGCTGCCTTCAAGCTGCGCGCCGACATCCCGATCGGCTGCAAGGTGACGCTGCGCGGCGAGCGCATGTACGAATTCCTCGATCGCCTGATCACCATTGCCATGCCGCGCATCCGCGACTTCCGCGGCGTGTCGGACAGGAGCTTCGACGGTCACGGCAACTACGCCCTCGGCATCAAGGAACAGATCATTTTCCCCGAAATCAATTTCGACAAGGTGGACGAGATCCGGGGCATGGACATCATCATCTGCACCACCGCGGTGAACGATGACCAGGCAAGAGCTTTGCTGAAGGCATTCAAGATGCCCTTCAGGCTGCGTTAATTCAGGAAGGATTTTTCAAGTATGGCCAAGACAAGTTCAGTCGAAAAAAACAACCGCCGCAAGAAGATGGCGAAGCAATACGCCGCCAAGTGGGCGAAGCTGAAAGAGATCGCCAACGATCCGTCCCGCCCGGCGGACGAGCGTTTCGCTGCGCGCCTCAAGATGGCGACGCTGCCGCGCAACTCGCACCCGACGCGCATCCGCAACCGCTGCGCGCTCACGGGCCGCGCCCGCGGCAACTACCGGAAATTCGGTATCTCGCGCCTGATGTTCCGCGAACTCGCGTCCATGGGGATGATCCCGGGCGTCACGAAATCAAGCTGGTAAGAGGAAAGGAGAAATACACATGGTAAACGATCCTCTTGGAGATTTGCTCACCCGCATCCGCAACGGCCAGATGGCGCGCCTCACGGCCGTTTCCAGCCCGGCGTCGAAGCACCGCATCAGCGTTCTCGAAGTGCTGAAGCGCGAAGGCTACATCCGTGATTACAGCGTGTCGCAAAAAGACAACGGCGCGAGCGAGCTGAGCGTCGAACTGAAATACGCAGAAGGCCAGCCGGTGATCCGCAGCATTTCGCGCGTTTCCCGCCCCGGCCGCCGCGTTTATTCGAAGGTCGCGGATGTTCCGCGCGTTTACAACGGCCTCGGCATCTCGATCCTCTCCACGTCACGCGGCGTGATGTCCGACAAGGAAGCTCGCGAGGCCCACGTGGGCGGCGAACTGCTCTGCCGGGTCTTTTAATCGAAGGGTATGTAAGTCATGTCAAGAATAGCAAAACACCCGATCAAGATCCCCGCCGGCGTCGACGTCAAGGTCGGCGGCGGGAAGATGACCGTCAAGGGCAAAAAGGGCGAGCTGCACCTCGATCTCGTCGGCGACATCTCCGCCGAAGTCAAGGACGGCGCCGTGACGCTGAAGCCGCGCAGCACGGCGCGCTTCGCCACGGACATGTGGGGCACGACGGCCTCCAACCTGCGCAACATGATCAAGGGCGTGACCGAAGGTTATTCCAAGAAGCTGTTGCTCGAAGGCGTCGGTTTCCGCGCTGCGATGAAGGGCAAGGATCTTGTACTGCAAATCGGCTTCAGCCATGAAGTCAACTACAAGACGCCGCAGGGCATCGAGATCAAGGCGCCGAAACAGACGGAAATCGAAATCAGCGGCATCGACAAGCAAAAAGTCGGACAGGTCGCCGCCGAAATCTACCACATGAAGCCGCCGGAGCCTTATAAGGGCAAGGGCTTCCGCTACGAAGGTCAAATCATCCGCCGCAAGGAAGGCAAGAAGAAGTAAGGTGAAGTCATGAAAACAACGTCAAAACAACGCCGCCAGTGGCGGGTGCGCAAGGCCGTCAAGCACGCGACCGAAAAGAACAACCGGCCGCGCCTCAGCGTCTATCGCTCCGCGCACCACATCTACGCGCAGGTCATCAACGACGCGACCGGCCTGACGCTGGCCGCCGCCTCGACGATGGATGTCGGCCTGAAAAAGAGCCTGAAGAGCACGCATGACAAGGACGCTGCGGCGGCCGTTGGCAAGCTGGTCGCCGAGCGCGCGAAGAAAGCGGGCGTCGAGCAGGTCGCTTTCGACCGCGGCTCCTATATGTATCATGGCCGCGTCAAGGCCTTGGCCGAAGCGGCGCGCGAAGCCGGCTTATCGTTTTAAAGGAAGAGAAAAATGGCAGAACAGAAGAAAGCTCCGAGAGAACACAAAGGCAAGCCGCGCGAGGGCCGCGACCGCGAAGAGGGCAGCGAACTGCAGGAACGCCTCGTCGCCGTCAACCGCGTCTCCAAGACGGTCAAGGGCGGCCGCCGCATGGGGTTCGCCGCGATCATGGTCGTCGGTGACGGCCGCGGCCGCATCGGCGCCGGCACGGGCAAGGCCCGCGAAGTTCCCGAGGCGATCAAGAAAGCGACCGATCAGGCGAAGCGCCGCATGGTGCGCGTGCCCCTGCGCGACGCGCGCACGATCCACCACGACGTGGAAGCGCGTTTCGGCGCCGGCCGCGTCCGCCTGCGCGCCGCCCCGGCCGGTACCGGCATCATCGCCGGCGGCCCGCTGCGCGCTGTCTTCGAAGTCCTCGGCGTGCACGACATCGTCGCGAAGTCGCTGGGATCTCCCAACCCTTACAACATGGTGAAGGCCGCTCTCGAGGCGTTCAAGCTCATGGAAAGCCCGCGCATGGTCGCCGGCCGCCGCGGCCGCCGCGTCAACGAAGTGCTGGGCCGCAAGAACGACGCGAAGGAGACCGCATAATGACCGAGAAAAAAACCGCCGCGAAGAAGGCTGCGCCCAAAGCCGCCGCCAAGGCCGGCAAGAAAATAAAAGTCACGCAGATCGGCAGCCCGATCGGCCGCATCGACGCCCAACAGGCGACGCTGATCGGCCTCGGCCTCAACAAGCGCCACCGCTCCAAGGTGCTGGAAGACACGCCCGCCGTCCGCGGCATGATCAACGTCGTCAAGCATCTCGTCACAGTCGAAGACGCGGCGTAAATATAAAAGACAAGGAATGAAGCCATGAAACTCAACCAGCTCAGAGACAATCCCGGCGCGCGCAAGCGTCCCATCACGGTCGGCCGCGGCATCGGCTCCGGCAAGGGCAAGACGTCCGGCCGCGGCGTCAAGGGCCAGAAAGCCCGCTCCGGCGTGGCGATCAAGGGGTTCGAAGGCGGCCAGATGCCGATGCTGCGCCGCATCCCGAAGCGCGGCTTCAAGAACTACACCGCGAAACGCTATGCCGAAATCAACCTCGACGATCTGCAGGAAGCCGTGGCGTCGAAGAAAATTTCCGCGACGCAGCCGATCGACCTCGCCATCCTGCTGGATGCGGGTATCGTGCGCGGCGGCAAGGATGGCCTGCGCGTCGTCGCCGGCCGCCAGCCCGTCAAGGCCAAGCTGACCGTCGTCGTGACCGGCGCGACCAAGGGCGCCGTGGCGGCCGTTGAAAAGGCGGGTGGCAAGATCGAAGTCCTGCCCGCGAAGGTAAACAAGCTGCTCAAGGGCAAGCCCGGCAAAAAAGAGCAGGCGAAAAAAGCCGATGGTGCCAAGAAATAACGGAAGAAATATCCGGCTTTGAGAATCCGGCTGGTTCCGCGGGTGGCGTTCGCGCGCTCCGGCGCGCGGGAGCCTGGCGCGTCTTTGCCGGTTCTCCGGAACGGGGCGCGGAAGCGGTTTATAGCTATTGACCGGCTGGTTTCATCGCCCTAGACTTGTGCCCGATCGCGCCCATTATCTTCTTCGAGGAGACCCGCCGCCGTGTCATCGGATATCGAACAATTCGCCTCCAACCTCAATTTCTCGGCCTTTTCCAAGGCGGCGGAGCTGAAAAAACGCCTGTGGTTCACGCTCGGCGCGCTCCTGGTTTTCCGCATCGGCACCTTCATCCCGCTGCCGGGGATCGACCCGCAGATCTGGCAGGGCATTTTCCAGCAGCACTCCGGCGGCGTGCTCGACATGTTCAACATGTTCTCCGGCGGCGCGCTGAAGCGCATGTCGATCTTCGCGCTCAACATCATGCCCTACATCTCGGCGTCGATCATCATGCAGATCCTGACATCGATGCACCCGCAGCTCGAGGCGATGAAGAAGGAAGGCGAGGCGGGGCGCCAGAAGATCAACCAGTACACGCGTTATTTCACCATCCTGCTCGCCGCCATCCAGGCTTACGGTCTGGCCGCTGGCCTTGAGCACATGCAGGGGCAGGGCGGGCTTTCCGCGGTCATCAATCCCGGCATCTTCTTCCGCATCACGACCGTGATCACCATCGTCGGCGGGACGATCTTCCTGATGTGGGTGGGCGAGCAGATCACCGCGCGCGGCGTCGGCAACGGGCAGTCGCTGATCATCTTCGCGGGCATCGTCTCGCGCATTCCGAGCGCGGTCGGCGCCGTCCTCGCGCTCGGCCAGCAAGGGGCGCTCTCGCCGCTGACCATTCTCGGCCTCGCCGTCATGGTGGTCGTCGTCGTCGCCTTCATCGTCTTCATGGAGCGCGCCTACCGCCGCATTATCCTGCAATATCCGAAGCGCATGGTCGGCAACCGCATGTCCGGCGGCGATTCGAGCCACATGCCGCTCAAGCTCAACACCTCGGGCGTCATTCCGCCGATCTTCGCCTCGTCGCTTTTGCTGCTGCCGCTCACGATCGTCAACTTCTCCGGCGTCGGCAAGGGCAGCGCCTTCATGGACTGGATGGCGCGCAACCTCCAGCACGGCCAGCCGCTTTACATGCTGTCTTACGGCGGTTTGATCGCCTTCTTCACGTTCTTTTACACCGCCATCGTCTTCAACCCCGACGAAACGGCGGACAACCTGCGCAAATACGGCGGGTTCATCCCCGGCTATCGCCCGGGGCAAGCGACGGCGGATTACATGGACTACGTGCTGACACGCATCACCGTCATCGGCGCGGGCTATCTCGTCGTGGTATGCCTCCTGCCGGAGCTGCTGATCGCGAAGTTCAGTCTGCCGTTCTACTTCGGCGGCACGAGCCTGCTCATCACCGTCGTCGTCATGATGGATACGGTGGCGCAGATCCATTCCCACCTGATCGCGCACCAATATGAAGGACTGATCAAGAAAACCAAGCTGAGGGGGGCGCGGAAATGAGAATTATTCTTTTAGGGCCTCCGGGCGCGGGCAAGGGTACGCAAGCGCGCATCCTGACGGAAAAATACGGCATCGTGCATATCGCTGCGGGCGACCTCTTCCGCGAGAACATCAAGAACAAGACGGCGCTCGGGCTGCAGGTCGAGGAAATTCTCAAGGCCGGCACGCTGGTGCCGGACGAAATCACCATCAAGATGATCGCCGCGCGGCTGGACCAGCCGGATTGCAAGAACGGCTTCATTCTCGACGGCTTTCCGCGCACCGTCGCGCAGGCCGAGGCGCTGGAGGAGATGCTGAAGAAAAAAGCCATCAAGCTCGACGCCGCCGTGCAGATGGCGGTCGACGACGACGAACTGGTCGAGCGGATCTCCGGCCGCTTCACCTGTTCGGCCTGCGGCGAGGGATATCACGACAAGTTCAAGAAGCCGCACGACCCCGACACCTGCGACAAATGCGGGGCGAAAGACAAATTCACCCGCCGCCCCGACGACAATGCGGAGGCGGTGCGCACCCGTCTCGGCGTCTACCACAGCCAGACCAAGCCGATTCTCCCCTTCTACGAGGAGCGCGGCCTGTTGAAAACGGTCGACGGCATGGCACCGATGAAGGACGTGACCGCGCAGATTCTAGCGCTCTTCGGGGCCAAGGATGCACCCGCCAAGGGGTTTCAGGTCAAAAAAAACGGCTGAAACGCCGATTTGCGGAGATTAAATCATATTTTTATGAAAAATATGTGAAAAACCCTCCTTTCACCTTCAATAAGGTAAATATACTGTTGACGTATACGACTCTTCTCTTATAATGCGCCGACTCGCCTGCTCTTCAGCAGGCGGGATGTAATTTTTGTCCTGAATAAAGGAGTATCCGCGTGGCACGTATCGAAGGTGTCAATATCCCCACCGAAAAAGTCGTCGGCATTGCGCTGACCTATATCCACGGCATCGGCCGCACGACCGCCAAGAAGCTTCTTGAAACGGCTGGCGTGCCGTGGGGCAAGCGCGTCAACGCGCTCTCCGAGGACGAACTGAACCGCATCCGCGACGCGATCAAGGCGAGCTGCAAGGTCGAGGGCGAACTGCGCCGCGAAATCGCCATGAGCATCAAGCGCCTGATGGATCTCGGCTGCTACCGCGGCCTGCGTCACCGCAAGGGCCTGCCCGTCCGCGGCCAGCGCACCAAGACCAACGCCCGCACGCGCAAGGGTCCGCGCAAGACCATCGCCGGCAAGAAGATGGCGACCAAGAAATAAACGTCCAGAAGAAAACGAAAGCAGAATAGACAATGGCCAAAGAGCAGAAAAAAGCAGCCCCGGAAAAATCGGCGGCGCGTCCGCGCAAGAAGGAACGCAAGAACGTGACGACCGGCACGGCGCACGTCAATTCCACCTTCAACAACACCATCGTCACGATTACCGACGCGCAGGGCAATACGCTCGCCTGGTCCACCGCGGGCCATCAGGGCTTCAAGGGCTCGCGCAAGTCGACCCCCTATGCCGCGCAGATCGCCGCCGAAGACGCGGGCCGCAAGGCGCAGGAACACGGCGTCAAGACGCTCGAAGTGCTGGTCAAGGGCCCCGGCTCGGGCCGCGAATCGGCCCTGCGCGCGCTGCAGTCCGTCGGATTCACGATCAATTCGATCATCGACATCACGCCGGTGCCGCACAACGGCTGCCGCCCGCGCAAGCGCCGCCGCGTCTGAGTTTTCCGATACCTGTTTCGTCTTACATTTACCGTTAGAAGAGGGGCTGACCTTGATACAGAAAAACTGGCAAGAGCTGATCAAACCGAACAAGATTGAAGTCACCACATCGAAAGATCCCGCCCGTCACGGCACCGTCGTCGTCGAACCGCTGGAGCGCGGCTACGGTCTGACGCTCGGCAACGCGCTGCGCCGCGTTCTTTTGTCCTCCCTGCAAGGCGCCGCCATCACCTCGATCAAGATCAACGGCGTGCTGCACGAGTTCTCCTCCATCGACGGAGTCCGCGAAGACGTGACCGACATCGTCCTCAACGTCAAGAACATCGCGCTGCGCATGCACGCCGAAGGCACGAAGCGCGTCCACCTGCGCGCCGAAGGCCCGTGCGAAGTCAAGGCGGGGATGATCGAAACTTCCGCCGACATCGAAATCACCAACCCCGACCTCGTCATCTGCACGCTCGGCAACGGCGCCAAGCTGGAGATGGAGCTCGCCGTCAGCACCGGCAAGGGCTACCGCCCCGCGGCGCAGAACCGCGCCGAAGACGCGCCGATCGGCCTCATTCCGGTGGACAGCATTTTCAGCCCCGTCCGTCGTGTGTCCTACAAGGTCGAGGATACCCGCGTCGGCCAGATCACCGACTACGACAAGCTGGTGCTCGACGTCGAAACCAATGGCACGATCAAACCGGAAGACGCCGTCGCCTTCGCCGCGCGCATCCTGCAAGACCAGCTGCAGGTCTTCGTCAACTTCCAGGAGCCGGAATCGGTCGCCAAGGAAGAGGACAAGGACGAACTGCCCTTCAGCCGCCACCTGCTCCGCAAGGTCGAGGAGCTGGAGCTTTCCGTGCGCTCGGCCAACTGCCTCAAGAACGACAACATCATCTACATCGGCGACCTCGTGCAGAAGACCGAGGCGGACATGCTCCGCACCCCGAACTTCGGCCGCAAGTCGCTCAACGAGATCAAGGAAGTTCTCACCAACATGGGCCTGCACCTCGGCATGAAGGTCGAAGGCTGGCCGCCCGAGAACATCGAAGACCTCGCGAAACGCCTTGAAGAGCCGTTTTGAGCTTTGAACTGAACTAACGGACATTGTGTCCAAAACGGTGCTGCTGATGACAGGGCATCGTTCATGCAATCTGCCTTATGCGTAAGGCGACAGCACTAGGGAGAACTGACCGATGCGTCACAAAAAAGCAGGCCGTAAACTCGGCGTAACCACAACCCACCGCAAAGCGATGTTCGCCAATATGGCCGTCGCCCTCATCAAGCACGAGCAGATCACCACAACGCTGCCGAAAGCCAAGGAACTCCGCGGCTTCGTCGAACGCCTGATCACCCTCGGCAAAAAAGGCGGGCTTGCCAACCGTCGCCTCGCCCAGTCGCGCCTGCGCGATCCGGCGATGCTGAAGAAGCTGTTCGACGTGCTGGCACCCCGTTATCAGGAGCGTAAGGGCGGCTACACGCGCATTTACAAGGCCGGTTTCCGCCACGGCGACAACGCCGCCGTCGCGATCATCGAGCTGGTTGACCGCGACCGCGCCGCCAAGGGCAAGGACAGCGGCGCCGACAAGGCGGAAGAAGTGGAAACCGCGCCTGTTTCCGAAAAAAAAGCAAAAAAAGCACCCGCCAAGAAAAAGGCCGCTGCCGGCTGACTTTTGAAGAATAAGACGTAAAAGGGGGCAGAAGATTTATTCTTCTGCCCCCTTTTTTTTCGCTATGGAGGCGTTTATTTGTGCGAAAATAGGCTATGCCGCGACGGCGGTTTTCGGAGAAATATATGACGAAAGAGACAGCCTTTAAAAAAATGCGCACCGTCTTCGCATGCGTCCTGCTTGCCGGCTTTGCCCTGCCGGGTGCGGCGCGGGCGGAAATGGCGTCGCAGCAGGTGCCGGTCTCGATCGGGCAGATGCAGCTGACCTTTGCGCCGCTGGTGAAAAAGGTCGTGCCCGCGGTGGTCAACATCTATGCGAAGCGCGTCGTCAGACAGCAGGTCGGCGTCGCCGGCCCGTTTTTCAACGACCCGTTCTTCGGCCAGTTCATGACGGCGCCGCAGTTCGGCGGCCTGACGCGCGACCGGGTCGAGCGTTCCCTCGGCTCCGGCGTGATCGTCGGTGCGGACGGCATCATCGCCACCAACCACCACGTGATCGGCGGCGCGACGGAAATCCGCGTCGTCCTCTCCGACGGGCGCGCCTTCGACGCCAAAAAGATCCTCGACGACCCGCGCACCGACCTCGCCGTCCTCAAGATCGACACAAAGGGCGAGAAGCTGCCGGTGCTGCGGCTGGCCGACAGCGACAACGTCGAGGTGGGCGACCTCGTGCTGGCGGTGGGCGACCCGTTTGGCGTCGGGCAAACGGTGACCAACGGCATCGTCTCCGGCCTCGCGCGCACCGACGTCGGCATCTCCGACTACCGCTATTTCATTCAGACCGACGCGGCGATCAACCCCGGCAATTCCGGCGGTGCGCTGGTGGACATGGAGGGAAGATTGATCGGCATCAATAGCGAGATTTACTCGAAAGACGGCGGCTCGCTTGGCATCGGCTTCGCCGTTCCGGCGAATATGGTCAAGGCCGTCGTCGCCGACGCGCTCAACGGCGGCAAGGTCGCGCGCGCCTGGACAGGCATGATCGGCCAGCCGGTCACGCGCGACATGCTCCAGAGCCTGCATCTGAAGAACACCTACGGCTCTCTGACAGCGGTAGTTGTCAAGGGTGGACCCGCCGACAGGGCAGGCATCCGTCGCGGCGACGTCATCCTTGCCATCAACGGCAAGCAAGTGCAGGACCCCGAGGCGCTGAAATTCCGGCTGGGCACGGTGCCGATCGGCAGCGCCATCGCCCTTGAAATTTCCCGCGCCGGAAAAATCATCAATGTGACGATGCCGGCCGAACCCGCGCCCGCCGTGCCGCCAGCGGACAAGACGCTGGTCGGAGGGCATAACCCGTTCGCCGGCGCCGAGGTGGCGAACATCTCGCCCGCGCTTTTGCAGGAAATGGGGCAACTGGGCGCGGCTTCCGGAGTCGTTGTCTATCAGGTGCAGGGCGGCACCGCCGCCATCATCGGCCTGCGGAAGGGCGACGTCATCGCGAACGTGAACGGAACGGATGTCGTTTCCGTCACGCAGCTGAAGGCGCTTCTGGCGCGGGCCAAAACGACCGAGTGGCAGGTGCGGATCCTCCGCGGCGGGCAGGCGATCAGCCTGAATATTTCAGGATGAACGGCCTGTTCGACAGGACGGAGGACGACCTTAGCAACGCCGCGCCGCATCCGCTCGCCGACCTGCTGCGTCCGCGAAAGCTGGAAGACGTCGTCGGGCAGGAGCATCTCACGACGGGCGACGGCGCGCTGGCACAGATGGTCGAAAGCGGCCAGATCTCGTCGCTCATCCTCTGGGGCCCGCCGGGCTGCGGCAAGACGACGCTGGCGCGGCTGCTGGCAGGCCATACCGACCTTCACTTCGAGGCGATCTCGGCCGTCTTTTCCGGCGTCGCGGATTTGCGCAAAGTGTTCGATTCCGCCCAGCACCGCCGCCGTCTCGGGCGGGGAACATTGCTGTTCGTCGACGAAATCCACCGCTTCAACAAGGCGCAGCAGGACGCGTTCCTGTCGCACGTCGAGGACGGCACGATCACGCTGGTCGGCGCGACGACGGAAAACCCCTCTTTCGAGCTCAACGCCGCGCTGCTCTCGCGCTGTCAGGTGCTGGTCTTGCAAAGGCTCGGCGACGCGGCGCTGGAAACGCTGCTGCAGCGCGCCGAAAAGGCGCTCAACCGCCCCCTGCCGCTGACGCCGGAGGCGCGCGTCGCGCTCGTTTCCATGGCCGACGGCGACGGGCGCTATATGCTCAACCTCGCCGAGCGGATTTTCCAGACGCAGAAAAAAGGCGTGCTCGACGTTCCGTCTCTTTTCAAACTGGTTAATAAGCGCGCGCCGCTCTACGACAAGGCGCAAGAGGGGCATTACAATCTCATCAGCGCGCTGCATAAGTCCGTGCGCGGCTCCGACGCCGATGCCGCGCTCTACTGGTTCAGCCGCATGCTGGAAGGCGGTGAAGACCCGCGCTACATCGCGCGGCGCATGGTGCGCATGGCGGTCGAGGACATCGGCCTTGCCGATCCGCAGGCGCTTGTCGTCGCCAATGCCGCCAAAGATGCCTACGATTTTCTTGGCAGCCCGGAGGGCGAACTCGCCATCGCCGAGGCGGTGCTCTATGTGGCGACGGCGCCGAAATCGAATGCCGCCTATGCCGCCTTTGGCGCGGCCATGCGAACGGCGAAGGAAGAAGGTTCGCTGTTGCCGCCCAAGCATATCCTCAACGCGCCAACGAAGCTGATGAAGGCCGAAGGCTATGGCTCCGGCTACGCATACGACCACGACGCCGAAGATGCGTTCTCCGGTCAGGATTATTTCCCGGAACAGCTTGGCCGCCGCACGTTTTACGATCCGCCCGAACGCGGTTTCGAACGCGAAATCAGAAAGCGCCTCGAATATTGGTCGAAGTTGCGCCGCGAACGGAGTGGCTCTTGAGAGGCGCGCGCGGGCCGCGGCAGCCGGGCGGCGGCAAGGGGAAGGCCGGGCCAAGGCACGGCTCAATAGGAGCCTCAACATCCGGCCCAAAACACGAGCTCCGGCATAACCATCGTTCCCGTCACCCTGAGATGCGAGCGCAAGCGAGCCTCGAAGGGCGGCGGCCCGGAATGGTTTAGCTGGCATCCTTCGAGGCCCGCGCGACGCGCGGACACCTCAGGATGACGCGGGAATGAAATAGATGGCAAAAGATCAGATCG
>JAGXAX010000241.1 GCA_018971405.1 Alphaproteobacteria bacterium
ACCAGCAGCGCGCCATCGAAGACGCTCTCGAAGACCTTGAAAAAGACACGGCGATGGACAGGCTCGTCTGCGGCGACGTCGGCTTCGGTAAAACGGAAGTCGCGCTGCGCGCCGCCAGCGTCGCGGCTTTGAGCGGACATCAGGTCGCGCTCATCGCGCCCACCACGCTGCTTGCCCGCCAGCATTATCAGACCTTCGTCAGGCGCTTCCACGGCTTTCCAGTCAAAACCGCCCTGCTTTCGCGCTTCGTTTCCACGAAGGAGGCCGACCAGACGCGCGAAGACCTTGCCAAAGGCAACGTCAGCATCGTCATCGGCACGCACGCGCTTTTGAGCGAGAAGATAAAATTCAACAACCTCGGCCTGCTGATCGTCGACGAAGAGCAGAAATTCGGCGTGAAGCAAAAAGAGCGCCTGAAGCAGCTCAAGGAAAACGTCCACGTGCTGACGCTGACCGCGACGCCGATCCCGCGCACGCTGCAAATGGCCTTGACGGGGGTACGCGAACTCAGCCTGATCGCCACCGCGCCGATCGACCGCCTCGCCGTCAAAACATTCGTTTTGCCCTTCGACCCCGTCGTCATCCGCGACGCGCTTATGAGGGAGCATTACCGCGGCGGGCAATCTTTTTACATCTGCCCGCGCATTTCCGACATCGCGGAGCTTGAACACGATCTCCGCACGCTGGTGCCGGAACTGAAAATCGTCGTCGCGCACGGGCAGATGGGCGCGGAAGAGATCGAGGAAAAGATGACGGCGTTTTATGACGGCGCGTTTGACGTCCTGCTCTCAACCACCATCGTCGAATCCGGTCTCGACATCCCCAATGCCAACACCATGATCATCCACCGCGCGGAAATGTTCGGCCTCGCCCAGCTTTATCAGTTGCGCGGGCGCATCGGTCGCGCCAAGCAGCGGGCTTACGCTTATCTCACCTATGCGCAAAACAAAACGCTCACCAAATCCGCTATCCAGCGACTGCACGCCATCGAGCAACTGGACAGTCTCGGCGCGGGCTTCCAGCTTGCCAGCCACGATCTCGACATTCGCGGCGCGGGCAATCTTTTGGGCGAGGAACAGTCCGGCCACATCCGCGAAATCGGCGTCGAGCTTTACCAGGAAATGCTGGAGGAGGCCGTTGCCGCCGCCAAGCAGGGCGGAAAAATCATTGCGGAAGCCGATCACTGGTCGCCGCAGATCAACCTCGGCATGCCGGTGCTGATCCCTGAAAATTATATCCCCGATCTCAATCTCCGCCTTTCCATCTACCGCCGCATCGCAGAGCTTGCCGGCAAGACCGAGATAGAAAGCTTCGCCGCGGAACTCATCGACCGCTTCGGCCCGCTGCCGGATGATGTGGAAAACCTGCTTAAACTCGTGGAAATCAAACAGCTTTGCCGTATCGCCGGCGTGGCGCGGATCGATGCAGGGCCGAAGGGCGCTCTGCTCGCGTTCCACCAGTCCACAAAGGTCAATATTAACAAGCTGGTGCAATATATCTCGAAACAGCCGGGGACGGTCAAGCTCCGCCCCGAAGACCAGAAGATCGTCATCATCAAGGCATGGGATGAACTCCCGCAACGCTTGCGCGGCACGCACAAAATTTTGAAAGAATTGACGGAACTTTGCTGATATGCCACTCTTGATTGCAAGAGGCCAAGGGAGGGTTTCATGAGCAGAGAATATGCACTGTCACGGGTCAAGGACGCACTGGAAAAATCCGGCGGCAATCACCTCAAGGCGCAACGCCTTCTGATGTCGTGGCTCGAAAAAGACCACAGCCTGCTCTTCGGCCTCGTCAGCCCGCACATGCACAGCATCATCGTCCACGCGCTTGTCCACGTCGACCAGCCGGAGAAGAAAAACGCGCCGAAAAAAATCAATCCGGAAGAGCATGACATCGACGACTTCGGCAACGCCCTGCTCGAATCCCTGCGCGGCAAGGGCGAGCCGACCGGCAATTTCGGCGAAGCGACGCCGCGCGGCGTCAACAAGCCCGGCAAGGCCTCGAAGGCGCACGTGGACGCGATCAACACGCTCGTCACCGCCGGTCGCGACAAGGGCGGCAAGAAGAAAAAATAGCCCTAGACTCATCCGCCCGCACCGTGCATTTTATTGCATATGATCAGCACATATGCACTTCGGAAGGCGGCGCCCATGGACGAAAACGACCGTAAAAACGAACTGTTCCTCATCGACGGCTCGGGATTCATCTTCCGTGCCTTCCACGCCCTGCCGCCGCTCAACCGCCCCGATGGCACGCCGGTCAACGCCGTCCTCGGCTTCACCAACATGCTGGTCAAGCTCATCACCAACATGCACGCGCCGAACATCGCGGTGATCTTCGACGCCGCACGGAAAAACTTCCGCAACGACATTTATCCCCAATACAAAGCCAACCGCGACGAAACGCCGCCGGAGTTGATTCCGCAGTTCCCGCTTATCCGCAAGGCGACGGAAGCCTTTTCCATCCCCGCCATCGAGATGGAAGGCTTCGAGGCCGACGACCTGATCGCCGCTTACGCCCGCCTTGCGAACGAAAGGGGTTATCCCGTCGCCATCGTCTCCTCCGACAAAGACCTGATGCAGCTTGTCCGCCCCGGCGTGCGGATGATCGACCCGATGAAATATAAAGACATCGGGGAGAACGAAGTGATGGAAAAGTTCGGCGTCACACCAGATAAAGTAGTGGACGTGCAGGCGCTCGCGGGCGACAGCACGGACAACGTACCCGGCGTACCCGGCATCGGCATCAAGACGGCGGCATTGCTGATCAATGAATATGGCGATCTTGAAACCCTGCTGAACCGCGCAGGCGAGATCAAGCAGCAAAAACGCCGCGAGGCGCTGATCGAGAACGCGGGGCTTGCACGCATCTCGAAAAAACTGGTCAAACTCGACGACCGCGCGAAAGTTCCGGTGGCGCTTGGAGACCTGAAGGTCAAAAAACCGGACACGCATAAGCTCTTCGCGTTTTTGCAGGAACAGG
>JAGXAX010000242.1 GCA_018971405.1 Alphaproteobacteria bacterium
CTGTAGACTTGTTTAAGTGCGGTTCTGAATTCCGTCTCGACATCATTGTTGATACGCCGGCGGAATTGTTCGAGGATCTCCGCGCGTTGCAAGCCACGCACGGCGATGATGAACGGAAAGCCGAAGATTGCTTTGTAATCCGCATTCAGTTTTTGAAACTCCGCCAGTTCTTCCGGCGTGCATTGGTTGAGGCCTGCGCCGGCCTGTTCCGAGGTCGAGGCGGCGGTGAGGCCTTGCACGACGGCAAGGTCGGGGTGCGCACGGAGGAGGGCGAGTTGTTTTTCGCGCGGTGCGGCCTCCACGGCGGCTTTCATCGCGTCGCGGATTTGCGCTGGCGTTGCCGCGCCCGCGGCGAAGGCGGCTTCGGCGATCCACGGAGAATGTTCGTAAACCCCGCCGTATTTTCCGAGAAACGCGGCCTTATCCTGCATGATGCTTATGCCAGTGGTTGGCGATGTCGATGCGGCGGCAGATCCAGACTTTGTCGCGCTGCTTGATGTATTCGATGAAACGCTCCAGCGCCGCCGCGCGCGGCGGATGTCCTGCGATGCGGCAGTGCAGGCCCACGGACATCATGCGTCCGCCTTCTTCGTAGAGCATGTCGAAGGCGTCTTTCAGATAGGTCATGAACTGAGCGCCGGAATTGAAGCCCTGCGCGGTGGTGAAGCGCATGTCGTTGGTGTCGAGCGTGTAGGGGATGATCAGCTGTTTTTCGTCCCACCACGGCAGGTCGTCGCTGTAATCGTCGGCGTCGTATAAAAATCCGCCTTCTTCTTTCACCAGCTTGCGCGTGTTGGGGCTGGTGCGGCCCGTGTACCAGCCGAGCGGGCGTTCGCCGGTGATGCGTTTGATGATCTCGATCGCTTTGCGCATATGTTCGCGCTCGACGTTTTCCGGCACGTCCTGATAGTTGATCCAGCGGTAGCCGTGCGAGGCGATTTCGTGCCCGTCGCGCAAAAACGCCTGCGCAATCTCGGGATATTTTTCCAAAGCCAGCGCGACGGCATAAACGGTGACGGGAATTCGATGCTTGCGGAACAGGCGCAGCAGCCGCCACACCCCGGCGCGGGAGCCGTATTCGTAAAGGTTCTCCATGCAGATGTGCCGCGCGCCCTCGACCTTGGCGGCGTTGATGATCTCCGACAAAAACACTTCCGAGCCGGTATCGCCATTGAGGACGGTGTTTTCTCCGCCTTCCTCGTAGTTCATCACAAACTGCACGGCGATGCGCGCGCCGTTAGGCCATTTCGGGTCGGGCGGGTTTTCGCCGTAGCCGACGTAATTGCGCGGATCTTTGGGGATGCTTTTTTCCATGGACGCCCTATAATGATGTCCAAGACTAGCAAGGAGCGAAAAAATGGGCAAGCTGACAACGCACGTTCTGGACACGGCCAACGGATGCCCCGCCAAAGGCATGGCCCTCTGCCTCTACAGGGGAAGCAAGCTGCTTTTGAAGGCGAAAACCGACGCCGACGGCCGCGTCGCCGCGCCGCTGCTGGAGGGCGGGGCGCTCAAGGCGGGAAAGTACCGGCTTGAATTCGGCGTTTCCGCCTATTTCAAGGCCAGTGGGGCAAAACTGCCCAAAACGCCGTTTCTGGACGTGGTAACGATCGATTTCGGCATCGCCGACGCGAAGGCGCACTATCACGTGCCGCTGCTGGTGTCGCCCTACGGTTACAGCACCTATCGCGGTTCCTGAAAAAAACAGGGCGGCGCCCCTGAAAACGCCGCCCCGTTCCGTCGATGCAACGGTCTTCAAGCCGCGTGCGAAGAACGCGCGTCGGGCTTCTTTTTGCCGAGGTCGATGCGGTGCGGTTCGAACGGCTTGTCGAGCTGCGGCCGCGCGATGTGGCTGACGTAGTTGCCGATCGTGCCGAGCGACACGCCGAGGATGGCTTCCATCACGTGCGCTTTGGAATAGCCGGCTTTGTAAAAGGCGTCGAGGTCGCGCTGGTCGGTGCGGCCCATCTTCTTCATCACGGACATGATGAAGGCGCGGAGCGCTTCGAGTTTCGGGTCTTTCATCGGGCGTTCTTCGCGCAGCGCGTCGACGACGTCTTTCGGGATGCCTGATTTTTCGCAGCAGGCGGATTTCGCCGCGATGCAGTAGGCGCTGCCGTTGAGGCCGCTGACCGTCATGTGGATGACGGCGCGCTCGACGGGCGAGAACAGGCCTTTTTCATAGGCGTCGCGCATTTCCGCGAAGCCTTTCAGCAGCGCCGGAGACTCTGCCATAATGCCGACGGCATTCGGAACGAAACCCATTTTTTCCTGCCAGAGGCCGAGCAGCGGGCGGGATTTTTCGGGGGCGGTGGCGGGCGTGTAAACGTCGAAGTTCGTCATATCGTTCTCTCCATGTTGTTGTTAAGAATCGAAAGTTCTCCGTTGAGGAAGTCCATTATCTGCGGCAATGGTTAAAATCCGTTTAATATTACGGAATCAATAAAATACTGGTCACTAAAAAATAAAACAGATAAGATTCCTTAACGGGGTTAATCATTTCCGGGGGGAAAGATTATGCGTTATTCGAAGGCCGCACTTCTGTCGACGGTGCTGACGGGCGCTTTGCTGTATGCCGCGCCGTCGCCCGCCTTCGAGTTTTCGCCGTCCGTAACTGATTTCGGGCTGTTGCGCCCTGCGGCCGGCTGGCGCGTCAACGCCATCTACATACCGCATGGCCGCTACTGCGCGATGGCGACGACGTTCAGCCGGCAGATCTCGCTGGCCTTCGCGCGCAGCCCCGCGGGATACGGCTCTCTGGCCATCGATTTTCCGGGCGACATCCTGCGCTCCGGCAAGACCTATTCCCTCGCGATGCAGGTGGACGACGGGCAGGTGCACGCGTATGACGTGCAGGCCGTCAGTTCACGTTCGCTGATCGTGCAGATCGGCCGCGACAGCGGCTTTTACAAGGCGCTCGCGGGCAACGGCACCTTGCGCATATCCCTGCCGGCGATGGACATGAGGTTTGACTTGAGC
>JAGXAX010000243.1 GCA_018971405.1 Alphaproteobacteria bacterium
GCCCGGCAGGCGCGGCGCGCTTTCGATCATGTGCAGCGCGAGCGGGCGCAAGACCAGCAGGACGACCAGCGCGGCGACGATGCTGAGGGCGAGCGTCTCCGCGACGTTCAGCAGGTCGGACTTCTGGAAGCCCATGAGTTGCGAGGTGTCCTTGGGCGGCACCGGCACCGGCTCCTGCGCGAACTGCATGTTGACCACCTGCACGCTGTCGCCGCGCGCGGCGTTGTAGCCGATGGCGGACTTGACGAGTTCGGTGATCTGCCCGATCTCGGCCGCGCTGAGCGGAATGTATTTCTGCGGCGGCTGCCAGTCGGCGGGGGCGTTCGCCGGTTTCTTCGCGGACGTGTCCGGCACGTATTTGCCGTCGACCAGCACGGCCACGGAGATCTTCTTGACCTGCCCCGGCGCGCGGCGCATGTTTTCCACCGTCTTGCTGATTTCGTAGTTGGTGATTTCCTGATCGGTGGAGTGCTTGCTGGCGGGCGTCGCGGACGTGCCGCCCGATGCGCCGCCGTTCGGCAGGCCGGGGAGATTGGTCGAGACCGACACCGCGCCGTTGGCGTTGTTGGAAGAGGAATTGTCGACGCTGTTCGTCGTGTCCGACTGCGTGGAGCGCACGACCTGTCCGTCGGGGTTGTAGGATTCCGAGTTGCTGCTGACCTGATCGAAGTCCATCTCCGCCGTCACGTTGGCGCGGACGTTGCCGTAGCCGACGATCCGGCCGACCATGTCCTCGATCGCGCGCGCCGTGCGCATGTCGTATTTCTCGGTGATGTCGGCGTCGTCGCCGGCGGAATAGTCGTCGCTGCCGCCCTGGCCCTGCGCGAGGAGGTTGCCGTCCTGGTCGATGATGGCGACGTTATTGGCGTTGAGGCGCGGCACGGCGGCGGCGATCAGGTGCTGGATGGCGTGGATCTGGCCTTGCGTGATGTTCGCGGTGTTGCGCAGGCTGAGGAACACGCTGGCGGAGGCGGGCGTTTCGTTGTTGCTGAAAAGCTCGCGCTGCGGCAGGACGAGCTGGATGCGCGCGCTGCGCACGCCGTCGATGGAATCGACCGTGCGCGCGAGCTCGCCCTCAAGCGCGCGCTGCGCGTCGATGTTCTCGACGAAGCGCGTCGTGCCGAAAGCCTGCTTTTGGTCGAAGATCTCGTAGCCGACGGAGCCTTCCGACGGCAGGCCGTCCGCGGCGAGCAGCATGCGCGCCTTGCCGACGTCCTTTTGCTCCACCATCACCTGCGTGCCGTCGGTGCTGAGCCTGTAGGCGATGTGCATGTTGTCGAGCTTGGCGGCGATCTCCGTCGCGTCGGCGGTGGAGAGCTGGCTGTAGAGCAGCGTCATCCCCGGCGTGTTCGACCGCGCCGCGACGAAAATGAAGAAGACCACCAGACCGAAAAAAGTCACCAGCATGACCGCCAGGCGGCCCGCTCCCAGATTTTTCAGCGTCTCAAAAAAAGAATCCACCTGACGTCACCTTCACTTTGCGGCCATGCCAAAGAAGGGAATCCGAGCGTTCAACAAAAAAGCAAAAACCCAAACCCCGTCTTTTAGAGTAATCAATTTTTACGCACTAGGCAAATTTTGCCCGAATCTTTCTTCACATTAGATGGAACATGCACTTTTTATGCTAACAGACTATTTTTTATAAACTCATAACAGCCGCTTGAGTTTTATCGTTATTTTATCTGCTTCGCCGATGTTAACTTTTTGTTAACTATTTGTTTTAAAATGACTATTTTTATTTTTTGCTTGCCTTTCGATGGGAAGGAGGTTAGGATGGAAGTAGTAGTAGAAGCAGATTTGCCCGTGGAGGGGTGTATCTGTCTGGATGGGAGCCATAGAAAATGGTGGGTGTTGTAAACGCAATTTCTTCTGCGCAAAACGCCGTTCTGAAATCCGGCATTCAGAACGCGTCCGCCGCTGTGGCCGCTCCGCCGCCGCCGGCTTCAAGTACAGATTTCGTGAGCTCGGGCATTTACGTCGATAATTTACAGAACGTTGCGATCCTTGAATACCGCTCCAGTCAGACGGGAGAGGTCATACGCCAATATCCCGATCAGGTGCAGATCAATGCCTTCAAGGCCGCCGAGCGTCTGGCGCAGCAGGCGGAAGAAGACGCGCACCAGCAGGCGTCGGCGCGGACAGCTTCCGCGAACAGCGCGCCGGAGCAGCAGCAGACGGCGCCTGCGCCTTCTGCTGAAAACGCGCCTGCGTTCCAGCATGCCGCGTCGGGAAGCGGTTCGGACGCCGCGTCTGCACAGGCACCGGCTTCAAACGGCGCGGGCGGATCTTCGTCCGGCGCATCGAACGGCAGCTTGTCCATCATCGCCTGACTGGTTTCGGGGCCTGACTGGTTTCGGGGCCTGAGGATTTCAGGCATTCTCCTTTATCTTGAGTGTGACATGCCGGCGGGGGCTTTCGTGCAATCAGGCGGCGGACGCTTGTCCGCGAAGCCGCGCGGACGCGGCTTTCAGGCCATGCTGTCCGCGGCCATTCTGGCTTCGGGCACCTGTTTGGGCGCGGCGGCGGCCGTTTCGGGCTTTTTCATGAGGCCCGCGGCGATGCAGCGGTTGATGTTGATGAGCACCTGGAATTTCTCGGGCGTCGTATCGACGAGGATTTCCTGCGTTCTTTTGAACACGAAAAAGGCGAGGGAGGCCACGTTGTTCCGGAGCTCCTGCGGCAGGGGGTGGCCCGGATTGTCCATGTCGCTGACGAAAAGCTGCCAGAGCTTCTGGTTGTGGTTGAGCGTCTCGCCGATCTCCTCGAGCCTTACCTTTTCCCCGTCGCGCAGGCGCTGCGCGAGTTCCTCGAGCTTTTGCGCGGATTGCAGCAGCACGGTCGCCTCCAGCGTGCGCTGGTCGGTGGCGGTGGCCATCTTGACGTAGGCGCCGGCGGCCTGGGAATAGGGGTTTTTACTGGACATTGGCGAGCATCTCCCTTTCGTGTTCCATGAGGTTTCTTGATTCTTTCAGGGCTTTG
>JAGXAX010000244.1 GCA_018971405.1 Alphaproteobacteria bacterium
TTGATGGAGATCATGTGCTGTTCCCAGACGAGTTGCAGGCTGTCCATGACGTACCTGATCTCGTTGAGGCAGTTGGCGGATTTTTCCGGATCGGTGTGGGAGAGCAGGAGCGCGAATTCGTCCCCGCCCAGACGTGCCGCGGCGTCGACGCTGCGGATTTTGCGGCCGAGCGTGTCCGCGACCTTTTTCAGGCAGGCGTCTCCGGCCTGATGGCCGTAAGTGTCGTTGATGTGCTTGAACTTGTCGAGATCGAAGAGGACGAGGACGCTGCCGGGCGTATTGTGACGGCGTGTGCGCTCAAGCTCCTGCGCGCAGAAACTCTCGAAACCGCGGCGGTTGAGAAGCCCCGTGACGGGATCGGTTGCGGCAAGACGCTCCAGTTCGTAAATCTTCTTGTCCTGCGCTTTGAGGCGGTGTTCGGCTTCCCTGACCTGCGCGTGGGCCTGTTGCAGCAGAATGAGCGCGTCTTTATGCCGGTGCCACTGGTCGTCGGCCGCCAGCGCCCAGATTTGGGCGTCGAGGCTGCGGCTGTCGATGATGATTTCAGAGGATGATGTGGTCATGGTCGTTGTCTCCCTGTGTGGTTATGAACTGTCAGGGAAGGCCATGCGAGAATCGTGCCAGATGTGGAAAATAAAAAAAATATCGTTTTATATCAATAAATTATGGCGCGCCCTGCAGGAATCGAACCTGCAACCTGCCGCTTAGAAGGCGGCTGCTCTATCCAGTTGAGCTAAGGGCGCGGACGTCAAATTGATAGCATATTTCTGAAAATATTCAAGATTATCCGCCGAATGTGAAGGCATAGACTTCCAGCCCCGGACGCGCGGGGGAGATTTCGAGCAGACCCTCCTTCGCGGCGGGCTGGTCGAGGAGTTCGTAAATCGTGTGGCGCGTCACTGTGATGGTGCCGTCATGCAGGTCTTTTCCGGAGGCACCCTTGCTGACCGGCGCGCCGTCCAGCTTTACGCGCACCTGCAGCGGCTGGCCATCGGCGCTGCCCATGACGAGGAAAACTTTTCCGGCAAGGAAATGAAGCCGCAGTTCCGCCTTGCCGTCGAGAGCGGTGTCGCGCTGGCGGCCGACTTGCCAGCGGCCCTGCAACGTCCAGTTATCCTGTGGAACGGACGATGCCGGCGCATAGTCCGCGGGAACGTCGTGTTGCAGGGCGGGAGAGCCGGTATAACGGTCGGCGCGGGCGTAGCCGAGATAGGTTTCCGGCGTCTCGTCGGGCGCGAACTGCTCTTCAGGCAACGCCGTTTTCGCCGCCCCTTCAAGGCCGAGAAGGTAGCGGATATTGTTTTCCGTCACGTCATAGTCGCCTTCGCCGAAGCTGGTATAGACGACCTGCCCCGCGCGATCGATGAGATAATGCGCGGGCCAGTATTCGTTGTTGAAGTTCCCCCATGTCGCGAGGTCGTTATCGAGAGCGACGGGATATTCGATGCGCCGCGCGGCGACGGCGGCCTTCACGTTCGCGGGGTCTTTTTCGAACTCGAATTCCGGCGAATGGATGCCGACGATCACAAGCCCCTTGTCATGGTATTTGTTATACCAGTCGTTCAGGTAGGGCAGGGTGCGCACGCAATTGATGCAGGAATAAGTCCAGAAATCGACCAGCACCACCTTGCCCCTGAGTTGCGCCATGGTCAGCGGCCGAGAATTGATCCAGTCCCTGAGGCCGGTGAAAACGGGCGCGGGATAGGGATGCGTAAGCGCCTTTTCCAGCCGCAGGGCGGGCGAGGGCACTTGCGTGGCGGCCTGTTGCGGCGCGGCGGCGCTGAAGAAGCCGTCGATCCGCGCCGAAAAGGCGATGTAGCCGACCGAGAGGATGATGATGACGCCCAAAGCCCGTCGCAGAGCCTCCGTATGATGCGTAAAGAACGGAAAACGCTGCAAGAGTCCTCTCCCCGCAAGCGCTATGGCCAGCATTGGCAGGCCCGCGCCGACGGCAAAGGAAAATATGACGGTGGCGGCGTCGAGGTTGGTTTTCTGGCGGATCACCTCCACCAGAACGACGGCGAGGATGGGGCCGGCGCAGGGCGTCCAGACGAGGCCGATCAGCGCGCCAATGCCCATGCCGCTCAAAAACCCTTCTTTTTGCGTCTGCGCGGCCTTGTTGCCGAAGTCGGCGGCGCGGCGCGTCAGGCGGCTGAAGAAGTCCGAGAGCTTTTCGGACAGCAGCACCAGACCGAGCAGCAGCAGCAGCCAGAGCGACGCTGTTTTAATGACGTTCGGGTCGATGTGCAGCGCGTCGACCAGCCAGCGCGAGGCCAGCGCGAAGAGGCTGAAAGACAAAACGAAGCCGGCGATGATGCCGAAAGGCCTTCTCCTGCCGCCGTCCGCCGAGGCCGCGAGCACCAGCGGCAGTACGGGCAGGATGCACGGCGAGGCGATGAGGACGACGCCTTCGACGAAGGCCTTGAAAATTTCTATCGGGTTCATGCTTTTTCATCCGTCAGGATTTGATGCACGGGAACGCGGGGCGTGGACTGTATATCGAACTGCAGGAACGAGAGCAGCATCTGGAATCCCAAAATCACCGGCAGCGCGCTCAGCATGACGGTGCCGGCGCTGGCGGTCACGCCGCTTGCCTCTCCGGCATGCCATTCCACAAGGCCGAAAACCGTCCCGAAGGCCATGAAAAGGAGGCCGAGAACCAGCTCCAGCGACGCAAGGTGAAAATCGCGCAGGAAATAATTGTATCCGACGCGTTTGTAGAAGTTCCGCACATGGCCGCGGAGGAAAGGCCAGAGAATGCGCCTGATGTCGAGACCGCTGGTTTCGCCGGCATAGACGGCCTGCATCGGAATGTCCATCACGGCGGCGTGCAGGAGATTGAGGCGGAAGAGCATGTCGCTTTCAAAGAAATAGCCCCGTGCGAGCTTGTGCAGCGGCAGGCGGCGCAGCACATCGGCATGAATGGCGGTGTATCCGTTGTTGGGGTCGAAAATATT
>JAGXAX010000245.1 GCA_018971405.1 Alphaproteobacteria bacterium
GGCGCAGGTTCCGCAAATGACCCTCCACGCCGTCACCGGCCATGTCGGGCGGAATTTCCAGTCCACCCTGCACGCGGCGGGCGTACCGGCGAAAGTCGCGGAAGAGGCGCACAAGGCGCTCGTCTACGCGGCTGATCTCCCCGTCCGTCCAGCGGCGGGGGCGTGGTTTCACGTCGTGTTCGAAACGGCGCCGCATGCGGGCGCGGCCCGTGCGCCCGCGGCGCTGCGCAGCGTCACGCTCGATTTCAAAGGGCGGCGGCGCAGCGTCTACCGCTATCCCGTCGGCCAAGACATGACCGCTTTCGTCGAGCCGAACGGCCTCGGCATGCTGCTGGCGCATCTGGCCGATCCCGTGCCGCGCGCGCATGTCACGTCCGCGTGGG
Source organism: Alphaproteobacteria bacterium (assembly GCA_018971405.1). GTDB lineage: Bacteria > Pseudomonadota > Alphaproteobacteria > Micavibrionales > UBA2020 > PALSA-926. The sequence continues at coordinate 384 of JAGXAX010000245.1, forward strand.
GCTGGCGCATTCATCCGATCCTCGACCGTCCGGAGTTCCACGAGGGGATCGACATGGCGGCGCCGATGGGCACGCCCATACGCGCCCCCGCGAGCGGCACGGTGGTCTTCGCGGGCGAGCACGGCAACTACGGCATTCTCCTAAAAATCCGGCATATCAGCCGTCTCGTGACGGCCTACGGGCATCTTGAAAGGATCGCCGGCGGGCTGCATGACGGCACCTATGTCAAAAAGGGGCAGGTCGTCGGCTACGTGGGGTCGAGCGGCCTCTCGACCGGGCCGCACCTTTATTACGAGGTGTGGGTGGACGGCCGCCGCGTCAACCCCGCGCAAAAGGACATTGCCGTTCCCGTCCACCTTGGCGGCGCCAGATTCAGGAAGTTTCTGAGCGTCGGGTAGGAGAAAAAAGTTTTTTTCTGCCTGCGGGCGGAGCTATCATCGGCATAGGGTCGGAGGAGGAAACATGAGAAAAACGGGAAAAATTTGGGGCGCCTGTCTTCTGGCCTGTTTCGGGATTCTGGCGGCGCCGGCGCGCGCGGACGTGACGGCCGGCAAGCCCGCGCCCGCGCTCGTCATCAGGGATTTGAAGGGAAAAACGTTCGACCTTCAGGCCGTGCGCGGCAAATGGGCGGTCGTCAATTTCTGGGCGACGTGGTGCGCGCCGTGCCGCGCCGAGATGCCGGTGCTGGACGCCTTTTACAGGAAGCATCGCGGAAACGATTTCGCCATGATCGGTCTCAGCGTCGATGGCGCGCATGACACGGACGCGGTGAAAAAAGCCGCGCAAATGGTCTCTTATCCCGTTGCCCTGTTCGCCGACGCGGACAAAAGCGGCTTCGGCCAGCCGGACGTGCTGCCGGAGACGGTCGTCGTCAGGCCGGACGGCACAGTCGGAAAAATATTCTCAGGCGGGGGGCTGACGGCGGAAAGGCTCGCCGCCGTATTGCACGCGAGGAAGGCGAAATGAACCGCCGCGAACTCCTGAAGCTGATGTCCACGACGGCGCTCGGCGTGATGAGCGCAGCCGTCCTGCCGCCTTTGAGCGCGCGGGCGGCGGAGCAGGACACGCTGGAGGTGACGCTGACGGCGCGGCCTTATACTTACAATCCGTTGCCGGACGTGACGTTCTCCGGCCTTGCCTATAACGGGCAGGTGCCGGGGCCGGTGATCCGCACGCGGGCGGGGCAGCGTTTCCGCGCGCGCTTCATCAACCATACCGGCGCCGGCAGCACGATACACTGGCACGGGATGATTTTGCCCAACGACATGGACGGCGTGCCGGACATCACGCAGGAACCCGTGTGGGACGGCGGCACGTTCACCTATGACTTCACGCCCGCGCCAGCGGGGTTCCGCTGGTACCACAGCCATGCGGGAACGCAGTCCGTGCTGGGGCTGTTCGGCGCCTTCATCATCGATGACCCGCGAGACGAAAAGGCCGACGTCGAGGCGGTGCTGGTCTTCCATGACGTGCCGGACATGCGGAGTTTCGCCGCCGCGCTGAAGGATATGTCCGACGCGCCGATGGCCGTGCCGCCGGGGCTGCATCCGCATACGAGGATGTCCGGCATGAAGATGGGCGGTATGGGAATGAACGGCATGGAAATGGGCGACGAGGTGGCTTATCTCGCCCGTTGCGTCAACGGCGCGACGTTCCCGCACACGAAACCTGTCAGGGTCAAGGTCGGCGACCGCGTGCGCCTGCGCATTCTCAACGCCAGCCCGACAATGACGCATTACATCGCGCTCGGCGGACACAGGCTCACGGTTACGCACAGCGACGGCAACCCGATGGAGCGCCCCGTGACCGTCGAGGCCCTGCGCGTCGGCGTGGGCGAGCGTTTCGACGCATGGTTCGAGGTGACGCAGGCGGGCGCGTGGCTGCTGGAGGACCTTGCGGGCGACCGGCTCTCGCGCGGGCAGGCCGTTCTGATCCATACCGAAGGAATGGAAAAAGCGCCGCCGGTCAGACCGGCGCAAACGCTGGCGGGGGTCGAATATTTCACCTATCCGCTGGCGGGCGCGGCGGGGCCGCTGAAACATCCGCTGGTGGACGGACGCATCGACGTGACGGCGGATCTCACCCTCGGCGGCGGCGAACGGGGCGTGCCGCGCTGGACGATGAACGGAAAAATATGGCCGCACACGCAAAAGATTTTCGTCAAGCGCGGCGACCGCGTGCTGGTGCGCTTCAAAAACCAGACCGGTATGGACCACCCGATGCACCTGCACGGGCATGTGTTCAAACTGGTCGAGGTCAACGGAAAGTCGTTGCGGCATCCGCTGCTCAAGGACACGTCGCTGATCTCCGCGAACGGCGGAACGGGCGCGTGGTTCTTCGAGGCGACATCGCCGCCAGGCCGCTGGGTTTTGCATTGCCACAACGAAGTCCACATGGCGGACGGCATGATGACGGAAGTGTTCTACGAAGGCCCCGCCGCGAAATATTACCTGAAGGGCGTGTAGTCCGCGCGTTGGGCTGGGCATAAGCCCCCAGAATCACTAACCATGTAGGACTTTTCTTTGGGTTTTAAGCTATCAATTGCCAGCTTTGTTAATGACA
>JAGXAX010000246.1 GCA_018971405.1 Alphaproteobacteria bacterium
TGATCCGCCGTCCACGCGCCCGGCCACACTTCGCCCTTACCGCCGCGGCGCATTGCGCGGATGTCGTCGAGCGGCAGCTCGCGCACCAGCAGCGGCCCCGCGCCTTCCGCCGTGTATGACGGCGACAGTTCCGCCAGCACGCCGGTATGGCCGAATTTCTCCTCTGCGGGAAGAAAGAAACTTGCGCCCGAAATCTCCTGCTCGCACTCCGGCGCGCCGGCGATGCAGCCGACGGCGGCCACGGCGGCCAGAAGCTCGACCGCCCGCGCCCGCGCGCAACTGAAAACACGGTGATATCCCGCCAGCTTCGCGGTCATCGACGGCACGAGGATCAGGTCGAGGTCGAGCGTCGCCAGCCGCGCGCTCAAGGCCGGAAGCTCGATATCGAGGCAGATAACGACCGCCATCCGGTATCCCTGCCATTCGAAGACGTTCAGCGCGGTGCCGGGCGAGAGGTTCCAGTCCCGCGGGTCTTTCTCGAACGGCGTCAGGCAGAGCTTGTCCTGCGTCGCCAGCCGCCCGTCGGGGAAAAAGGCATGCGCCCTGTTCACCAGCGGCGGGTTGAGGCCGGAATGTTTCACGGGAAACGTTCCTGATATGACGAGGAGGCCATACTGTACCGCCAGAGACGCCATGCGCTCTATGGCTTCGGCTGAAAAATCAGCCAGTTGCGCCAGCTGCGCCGGTCCTTTCAGCGTACGGGGAACAAAGTGGAGCCAGTGGGCAGCCGAATATTCCGGAAATAAAATAACTTCCGCTCCCGCATCGCTGGCTGCCTTGACCTGTGCTTCCGCCATATCCGCCCACGCCTGCACAGAAGCAACCGGACAGGCCAGATTCTCCGCCCATAAGGCTATTTTCATTTTTCACTCCCTAAAAAAACCTATTTATATCAATCCTATATTATTTTTCATAGAAATGAAATAAAAAATAGGATATATAAAAAACAACATGATTGTCAAAGGATTCGCATGGTGAACAGGCATTTTAACAGAAAAGCTTCCGAACGGCTCCGTATCAAGCAGGTTGGCGGACATGACACGCATGTCATAGAAGCGGATAACCCCCGTTCTCTCGCCCTGCTCGCCCGCGCCTATAAAGAGGTTTACGAGGCGGCCTTCCCCATCGCCGGAGAACGCGAAACGCTGGAAGCGTGGCAGAACAGCCTGCATGACAAAAACAAGGCCACGAACATCGTGATCGTCGTCGCGGGAGACCATCTGGATGCCCCCGACCCGACACTGAAAGCCATCTCCGTTGCCTATTACTACAAGCAGACCGACGCCGGCCTGATGGCCTACAATGCCGTCGCGCCGGCATTTCAGGGTCAGGGCCTCGGGCGCACGATGGTCGACGCCCGCAAATCCGCCCTGCACGATCTTGCCTATTCCTACGGCAAACCGCTGGGCGGGATTTTCATCGAGTGCCACGATCCGGCAAAGGTCACGTCGGAAGAGGACGTGATGGATCCTGCCCTGCGGATCAAAATGTTCGAAAAAATGGGCGCGATCACCCTGCCGGTCGATTACGTGGAACCTCCTTTCGAAGAAGGCGGCAGGAAAAGCGAAAATTTCAAATTGCTGGCCTATGCGCACCCCGGAACGGGGAAATACCCGACGAAGGCGGAAATCAAGGACTACCTGACGGGCATCTACGCGGCGCTGGCCAGATTTGCAAAGTGCGCGCCTGAGGACAATGCCGATTACCTCAAATCCGTCGGACAGCTCGACAAGCTCGATCTCGACGCCTTCTATAAAACGGTGCTGGCGGAACGTAAAAAGCAGACGCCCAAGCCCCCCGCCCAAAAGCCCTGACCCGCGCCAGAGAAGACGCCGGTCATGCAAAAGGAATTCAACAGAAAATCGTCCGAAAGGCTCAGGATCACCACCCTGAGCGGCCATGACGCCCATACCGTGGAAGCGGACAATCCCCGCTCCCTCGCCCTGCTGGCCCGCGCTTATAAAGAGGTCTATGAAGCGGCCTTCCCGATCGACGCGGAGCGCGAGCCGCTGGAAAGCTGGCTGGACAGCCTGCGCGATGCGGACCCGAGCACGAAAGTCGTCATCGTCATTGCCGGCGCGGATCTTGATTCGGAAAACCCGACGCTCAAGGCCATCTCCGTCGCCGATTACTACAAGCAGACGGACGCCGGCCTCCTTGCCTACAACGCCGTCGCCCCGAAATTTCAGGGACACGGTCTCGGGCGCATGATGGTCGAGGCGCGAAAGGCCGCCCTGCTCGACCTCGCCAAATCCTGCGGCAAACCGCTGGGCGGCGTTTTCATCGAGTGCAACGATCCCGCGAAAATCACGCCGCGGGAAGACGTCATGGATCCGGCGGTGCGGATCAAAATGTTCGAGAGATGGGGGGCAATCGTCCTGCCGATAGATTATGTCCAGCCTCCGCTGGAAGACGGCGGCAGCAAGTGCGATACGCTCAAGCTGCTGGCCTATCCGCACCCCGGCACGGGAAAATATCCGACGAAGGACGAGATCAAGGACTACCTGACCGGCATCTACACCGAGCTAGAGAAATATGCCGGCTGCCCGCCCACGGAAAACCCCGATTACATCAAGTCCGTCGCACAGCTCGAGAAACTCGATCTCGATGGATTCTACAAGACGGCCAGCGCCGAAAGACAGCATCGGCAAAAACCGCCGCAGCCGCCGAAACCCTGAACGCCGGATTTGTGACTCGCCAATAAGCCGCCCTGCCTATACAATGGAAGCATAGTATAGGCACACGAATGTCGGTTTTCATATAGATGCAAAATCTGCTGCAGGATATCATCGTCAACAATATCTTCGCGTTCCTGCTGGTCTTCCTGCGCTTCGGCGTGGCGATCATGATCATGCCGGGCATCGGCGACACGTTCGTCTCGCCCACGATCCGGCTCCTGTTCGGCGTCGCCGTCAGCTTCGTGCTCACGCCCGTCC
>JAGXAX010000008.1 GCA_018971405.1 Alphaproteobacteria bacterium
TCCGATGCCGTGATCCCTGACGTAAAATGCAGGCTCTCCCGCCGCGCGGGGATGTCCGGCGGCGACGCCTATTTCGATCCTGTTGCCTTTCGCGTCGCTGTAGCGGAGCGCGTTGCAGATCAGGTTATGGAAGACTTCCGTCATCCTGACCTGGTCGCAGACGATCGCCGGCAGATGTTGCGGCACTTCGATAACGGCGCCGGTTTCCTTGATCCGGATCGCATGCATGTCGATAACATTCCTGACGATGATATTCAGGTCCGTCTCGCCGACGCACAGAGCCGTCTTTCCAAGACGGGAATAATAGAGCAGCGCATCGAGCAGTCCTTCCATCCTTTGCGCGGTGTGAAAAATCGTTTCCACTTTTTCCCGTTGCTCTGCGGAGAGCGGGTGTTCCGGGTCATCCATCAGGAGGCGCGCGAAGCTCTGCAGCCCGCGCAAGGGATCGCGCAGGTCGTGGGAGACGATGTGGGCGAAGTCGTCCAGCTCGCGGTTGCTGGCTTCCAGCTCCTTGAGGTGGCGCTGCCGTTCCTCTTCCGCCTTTTTCCGCGCGGTGATGTCGCGGATGATGCCGATATGCGCGTGGATGTCGCCATTGCGCATTTCAGTCACGGAGATCTCGACGGGAACCGTCCTTCCGCTTTTGTGCCGCGCCTGTGTCTCACGGAGTTTCCCGGCGTCTTTTTCCCTGCCGGAGAGGATATGCTCCGGCAAAAGCATGCCGACGCTCCGTCCGGCAATCTCTTCTTCCGCATAGCCCAGAATTTTTTCCACAGCTGGGTTGACCATGCGGATCAGGCCGTGCGCGTCGGTCACGACCACGCCGTCCGCGATCGTCTCGAGGATGGACTTCAGGTAATTATCCTGCGGAAACAGCCCTCCGTCCGGACGCGCGGCCGTAATGTCACTGAAGCATGGGAGTTCCTGCGGCGGCATGGGAGCCTCACTTTCTGATGGAATAGCCGCCCATAAAGCAGCTGAGAATAGAGTCCTTTTCTTTTGATTCTTTTTCAGCGCTTTCCTTCTCCGCCATGATTTTCTGCGCGGCCGCATGTCTTTCCATCGAGAATTCTATGGCGTTGTGGATGATTTTCGGGCTGGCGGAGACGATGTCCTTGTTCAGGAAGTCGGCGGCGCCTTCGTAAACCATGCGCCGCGCCAGCAGGCGGTCCTTCATGCTGGTCATGATGATGACGGGCAGCTTGTTCGTCCATTCTTTTATCTGTCCATAAGTGTCTTCCGGCCCTGTGGTGTCCGGCAGGTTGAGGTCCAGCAACAGAACATCGGCCTTGCCGTCCTGCAGGGCGCTCTTCCCGTCTTTCATGGTGAGCGCGCGTGCGAATTTCGCGCTTTTCATGTATTTACGCATCGCCGTCTCGACGACGTGGGCGTCGGTGTCGCTGTCCTCGATCAGCAAAACCTGCAGCGGATGCGCTTCGGCGGCGTGCTCTTCCTGTTCCATGCGCTTATCTGTCGCCCCCTCTCTCACATATTCCCATCAGTTCCGCGCGACCCAGGATATGCCCCTCCATGGCGGACAGCAATTTGTCACGGACGGCGTTCGGCGGAAGATCAAGACTGGAATCCAGGGCGTAGAGCCTGAAAAAATACCGGTGCGGGCCATGTCGCGGCGGCGGGCACGGGCCGCCGTAGCCGGTCTTGCGAAAGCTGTTGCGTCCCTGAACGGCGCCGTCCGGCAAATATTTTTCCGGAGGAACCTGCTCGGGCAGTCCGCGCGCATCGGCGGGAATGTCATACACGATCCAGTGACACCAGATTCCGGCAGGCGCGTCCGGATCTTCCATGATCAGCGCAAAACGCCGCGTGCCTTGCGGCGCGCCTTCCCAGTGAAGCGCGGGTGAAACGTTCCCCCCCTCGCATGTATGCTTGCTGGGGATCTTGCCGGAATGGGAGAAAGCCGCGCTTTTTAATTGCATCATGATGACGGCCCGCTGGTTGTCATTTAAAGCATGTCGCCAAAGACTCTCATGAGGGCGCATGCATTTCATTGACAGGCATCAATCCGTCGCGGGCTCTTTTTTTGATGTTTGTTTTTGATTTCCATCAAATCGCGAATCGCGGCGCGTGTTTAAGGTCGCTTCAATCACAAAGGAGAAACGATATGATGAAGCTCTTCGGGGCTGCGCCTGCTCTGTCAGCCGGAACATGGAATGGCATGACATCTCTTGCAGGAGAAAGTCAGGAAGTGCGGCAGCTTGCCGGCGCAGCGAAGCCCTTGCCGCGCGTCGTTCTCGTGACGGGCGGAACGGAAGGGGTCGGTGCCCTGATCAGCCGCCGGATGAAAGATGACGGCCACATCGTCGCGGCCACATATCGCAATGAAAGACAGGCCGCCGCCTGGCAGGACGCCATGGAAAAGGAGAACCGCCTGTTTTTCATTTATCCGAACGACGTGAAGAGCCTTCCCGCCTGCAGGCGGCTGGCGGCGCGTATCGCGCAGGATATAGGCGCCGTCGATGTCCTCGTCAATGCCGCGGGCCGCGGTTTCGGGCGCGGGCGCGAGTATGACAGCGCCTTCGGCATCACCTGCGCCGTCATGGACGGCATGCTGGACAAAGGGTTCGGCCGCATCGTCAATGTTTCCTTCATGAGCGACCTGGAAAAGAACGGAGCGGAAAGCGTGCATGCGCTGACGCGCGAGCTGTTCCCCGAAGTGTCGCAAAGAGGCATTGCCGTCAATACGGTATCGCCGGGAGAGGCGACGCCGCTTCCCGGCGTTTTCAGGAAGCCCGGGGACGTGGCGGAAATCGTCTCTCTTCTGGCGGCTGATGAAGCGGGGCTGGTTTCCGGACGCGACGTTCCGGCGGCGGGATACAGGCGATGAGAGGAGCAGACATGAAAACGGAAGAACGTCCGGCAGCGCAGACGAACAGTTCATACGCATCCGCGGGCGACTATCTGCTCCTGCCGGACGAGGATGACGATATCGATTTTAGGGCGGAATTCGGCGGGAAGCCCGACAGCGACGGCCGCTGGATTTACAAACTGTCCACTGAAGGCTGAACAATGCAAGAAAAGGAGAAGCAGCACATGACGGCAACGGCGGTATTTCTGGTCGGCAAAGACGATATTTTCAGGGAAGGGCTCAGGAGCCTGCTGGCCAGGAACGGGTTTACCCTGTCTGGGGAATACGGCAGCATCGCCGAACTGATGCAGGTGCAGGAAGAGGACAGCGCCGGGTCCCTGATCATCCACGTCGATGATGAAGAGGGGGATCTGGCGGAAAAGGCGCTGCGCCTGAGAGGGGCCTTCATACGCAGCCGCATCGTCGTCGTTGGCGGGCGCACCGAGATGCCGGTCATCATGACGGTTTTTTCCGCAGGCATCGACGGGTATCTCCGGAAGGACATTTCGTGCGAGGCGCTTCTGGGGTCGCTGCGCCTGGTGGCCGCGGGAGAAAAGGTTTACCCCACGGTGATGCTCGGCTCCATAGGACATCAGGCGGGCAAGGCCATCGCCAATGATGCGGGAGACAGCGCGCTCCCCAACGGGAAACGGCTGTCGCGTCAGGAAATGAGAATCGTCCGCTGCCTTGCCAACGGAGACCCGAACAAGGTCATCGCGCAGTATCTGAACATCTCCGAGACGACCGTCAAGGTCCACGTCAGGACGATCCTGCGCAAAATGGGAGCGAGAAACCGCACGCAGGCCGCGCTTTTGGCGACGCTGCAGGGGCTGGTCGGGCAGGCCGTGGGGCAGCAGCTCCGGATGAACGTGTGATCCGTCACGGGGCGTCCGCCGGGATGCCGTCCGAAGCGATGGCGCTTTGCCCGGCACTGCCGGCGCTCGCGGGCAGCTGTCTGCATTTCCGTCAGAAATAAAAAAAATGAAAAAGCGGCGTCTTTCCGCGGCGGGCGCCTTGCCTTTATATGACGCGGCGTACTCCCTCTTTCCTTACGCATTATTTTTTGCGGCGCGCCTAGCCTTGCGGGCGCTGTGAAAAGCCTCCGGCATGGTCTATGTCTTGAACCTGTGCTTTTTACAAGGATGACAGATGAAAATGATTTTCCGGCACGGAACGGGACTGTTGACGACCGCCTTTTGCGCGCCGGCGGGGCGCTGACGTCATGGGGTCGCGGCTTTCCATGAACGGCGCGCATCTGGGTTTCGCCCGGAACATCCCCCTGTTCCGGGGGCTGACGGACGCGGAAAAGGACAGCCTGCTGAAAGACGGCGGCATCTACGCCTACCCGCGCCGCAACACGCTGTTCATACAGGGAGACGCCATATCCTCGCTTTACGTCGTATGCGCTGGTACCGTGCAGCTGTCGCGTTCGACGCCCGACGGCCGCGAAGTCACGACGGATATCCGCAGCGCCGGCGACACGGTGGGGGAAAAAGAGATGTTTTCCAGCGGCAGCAGGCATCAGGTCAGCGCCATCGCCGTCGACCACGTCGAAGCCTTCAAGCTTCCGGCGGAAAGGGTCAGGGCCGTCGCCGGCAGCAATGTCGTCCTGTCGCGCAACCTGCTTGCGTCCATCGCGCAATCCGCCACGCAGCGCGAGGTGGAAATGGAGCACCGCGCCACGATGAAATCGTCGCAGGTGATCTCCTGCTACCTGCAGCATCTGTGCGTTTCGCGCGGGTTCGACCCGCGGGGGTTCACGCTGCCTTACAAAAAATCCCTCATCGCCTCGCGGCTGGGCATGGAGCTGGAAACGTTCTCCCGCGCGCTGCCGGTTTTGAAGGAGAACGGCATTGCCGTGGAGGGGGCGCATGTCGCATTCAGGGATTTCGATGCTGTCGATGACCATACGTGCGGGCTTTGCTCCGTGAACGATTTTTGCAGAGCCCACAGGAAGATCAGGGAAGAGAGAAAAGCGGAGGGCGATGAACATGGACCCGAAAACCATTCTTGTGCCGTTCAGCGGATCTAGCGAAGACCAGTCGGTTCTCAGGTACGCCTTCTCCCTGGCCGAGGCGCATGACGCCGCGGTCGAGGCGCTGCATGTCCTGCCCGATCCGGAAAGGGCGGACATGTCCTATGCCTACGGCGATGTCATGTTCTATCCCGAAACGGCGGCCGACGAGATGAGAGAGGCCAACGCGGCCCGCCGCCGCGCCGCGGAGGAAAAATTCTCCGTCATCGCCCGCGGCATAAGGGCGCAGAAAGCTCTGTTTCACGCCGTCATAGGGGATGTCGGGGAAACGATCGCCGCGCGCGGCCGCGTTTCCGACCTGATCGTCATGGGAAAGGGCGGGAACGACGCCCCGGATATGCCCGTCGACGCGGCCATTTTCGGCAGCGGACGTCCCGTTCTTCTCTTGCCGCCGGAAAGCCATGACGGAAAATTCGGCGATAGCGTCCTCGTCGCATGGAACGGCAGCAAGGAGGCCGCGCAAGCCGTGGCCTTCGCCATGCCTTACATGCGACGGAAGCGGGTTTGGGTGCTGACGGAGAGAGAGGAAGAGGCCGGAGAGTTCCCTCTTTCCCTCGAAGACCTGACGCGCTACCTGCAGCAGCACGGCATAAAGGCTGAAAAGGCGCCGATGAACATACGAAATGGCGTCCCGTTGCCGGAGTCCATTCTAGATGCGGCGCGCACGCTGCGTGTCGGCATGATCGTCATGGGCGCGTGGGGCCATAGCCGCCTGCGTGAATATATCCTCGGAGGCGTTACGCGCTTCATGCTGGAAAGCGCCGATGTGCCGCTTTTTTTGATGCATTAGTTTGACGCCTGTCAATGTTCCGCGCAGGGGGGTGTGATTAAGTCGAACATATCAATGTTCATGAAGGAGAAACGTGATGACAACTGGTTTTAGGCCTGCGGGATTCAAATATGCCGCGGCGGCGCTCGCCGTGCTTGCTGGCGCGTCTTCCGCTTATGCCGCCGGGGAAATGAAGAATATGCTGACGGACGAAGCCAGACAAAACATCCTCGTGGCCTGCACGGCTGAAGCCGGGCAAAAAACGCCGGCCCGGGAATGGATGAAGGCCTTCATGGATTGCGCGAAAGAAAAAGGCGCAGTCGTCGGAATCTCCCCCGTCAGGGAGGAAAAGAAGCCGGAAACGAAAGAAAACAAATAACCCCTAGAAAAAGCGCACGCGGCTCTTCTTTCGGGGCGGCGGCAGCGGGCAGGAGAGATCATGATGCGGCAACGGGAACGGGCAGATCTTGCGAGCATCTGCGTCTCCGAAAAGATGGTGGTATTGCCGCTGTGCCCGCCGCCCGGACGGATTTTCGAATCCGTCGTCTACAGGCATTTCATGCAAAACTTTTGCAGGCTTTCCGCGGTTGCGGAGGAGATCAGGGTTCTGTCCTCGATACAGGCGGTATCCGCGGCGATGGGCATAAGCCCGGCACTGGCGGCAAAGACGCTGGTGGATATCGGGCTGCGCGCGCCGCGCCACGGCTTTCCTTTGTCGTTTCTGGCATGGGGCGGGAATGCGTCGGCGGAATCTCTCCAGTCGTCGCTCTAAGGGAGAAAGGGAAGGTTTATGCAACGCGCGATGAAGAAAACGCCGTCTGCGCTGTCGCTGGGACAAAAGACTATTCTGTCGCGTTGTCCGGACAGTCCGGCGGCGGGCGGGCTGCTTTGCGCGGCGCAGATTTTCAACGCCTGGCAGGAGGCGCGCGAACTGGGCGTTTCCGGCGACCGGTTCGCGGACGATTTGGCGCGGCTGGTTTATATGGGCTATCTTGAAACGGTAAAACGCGGTTATTACCGCCTGACGCCGGCGGGAAGGGACGCATGCGGATGGCGCTAAGGCAAAAAAGACCTGTACGGCGCGTTCATCCCGTGCTGCGGGCGCTGGAAGCCGTCCGATACGGCGATCTTGCGGTATTTCTGCCGGATGGGGAGAAGCTCTTCTATGGCGGGCAAAAACCGGGATCTTCCGCGGAATGGCGCGTCAACGACATGCTGGCGCTGGATATGATCGCCGCCAGCGGCGAGACCGGACTTGGCGAGGCTTACATGACGGGCCTATGGGATACTCCCGACATAACGGCCTTGCTGCGGCTTTTTGCTGAAAACGCCGATGCCCTCCGCTCCTGCGCGCAGGGAGGCGCCCTGTACCGCTGCCTTTACGCGTGCGGAAACGGTTTTCGCAGAAACAATAAATCCGGCAGCCGCAAAAACGTTCAGGCGCATTACGACCTTGGCAACGCGTTTTACAGCCTTTGGCTTGATGACAGCATGACGTATTCCGGCGCCCTCTTCGGCGGCGACCCGTCGAAAACGCTCGAGCAGGCGCAGAGAGACAAGTACCGGCGCATCCTCGACCGGCTTGCGCCGCGGCCCGGCGCGCATATTCTCGAGATCGGCTGCGGCTGGGGCGGGTTCATGGCCGAGGCCGTGCGGAACGGGCAGCGTGTGACGGGCGTGACCCTTTCGCCCGCGCAAGCCGGGCTGGCGCAATCGCGCCTCGCGGAGATGCGCGCGCATGACGCGGCCGACGTGTGCCTGCGCGACTACCGCGACGTTTCCGGACAGTATGATCATGTCGTCTCCATCGGCATGATGGAGCATGTGGGCGAGAAATACTGGCCGGAATACATGCACCGGGTGCGCGCGGCGCTGAAACCTGGCGGGAAAGCGATGATCCAGACGATCGTCGCCCGCGACGATCTGTTCCACGACCATGGCAAGAACAATGATTTTGTCCGCAAACACATTTTTCCCGGCGGCATGCTGCCGTCGGCGCCGCGCTTCACGATCGAGGCGGCGGGGGCGGGGCTGCGCGTGAACGATATTTTCCGTTTCGGCGGCGATTACGCGATCACGCTGGAGAAATGGCTGGAGAGGTTTGAAAACCGCCTTTTCGGCATCATGAGCCTGGGGTATGACGAAACCTTTATCCGCAAGTGGCGGTTCTATCTCGCCGGTTGCGCCGCCATGTTCCGCGCGGGCCGGATTGACGTCATGCAGGCCGAACTGGAGGCGGCATGATTTCGCGGGTTTGACGCGCGTCATGGGAAGTCCGGCCGGTTTCAGCTATTTTGTGTTCAGAAAAGGAGTGCAAGGCATGAAAAAAGAATTGGCAATCATGGCGGTCGCGATGACGTTGTACGGGGCGGCAGCCGCGCGCGCGCAGGAACCCGCACAAATGTCGCCGCCGTCCCCCGCCGGGCCGTCTTCGCCGTCCTCATCCCTGTCCGCGGCGCAGCAGCCGCCGCTCGAAGACAGGTTTGCCGCATGTTTGAAAGAACCGGCCTGTTCCGCCAAGGACCGTCTCGCTCTCCTCAAGGAAATGAACGTCAGGCTGGGCGAGCAGATTGAGATTATCGACCGTGCCTGCTCGTATCTGGATTATAAAAACTGCGTCGATCCGCAGCAGCCGGTGGTGCAGGCGTGGCACAAGGAGCACGATGACATGCAGAACATGATGCTGGCCATGGAATCGCAGTCTCTGGGTGAAAAAAAGCCGAGCGCGGGCGGTTCCGTCACGCTGCCGGAAAAGTGGTGGCAGAGAATATGGTCGAAGTATTGAGTTGAAGGCGGGCGCTTTGCGGAGCCTTTCCCGCCGCACCTGCGGGCCGGAAATAGCCGGGGATGCGTTTCGCGCCATCCCCGGCTTTTTTGTACATTCTAAAATGTACATACTAATGTATGTACACGCACAAATTTTGATTTTGATCAAAATCTCCCCTCAAAAAAGAGCGCTATTGCTGTTTTTTCTATTGCAAAACGCAGGTTTTTTTTTACGTTGTGCTTCTCAGCGCTTCTCAAAAATATGCTTGTGCCGCATTTCTATCTTCATTTAATTTTTTAACGGGATATGCCTACATGTTACAAAGACTTTTATTTTACACGCCCTGCCCTGATTTCATTGCGGGGTTCCCTCTGCTGGCGGGCCTGCAGGAACACGAAAGGGACGCTTTCGTCGGGGAAGGACGCTTTTTTTCAGGCCATAAAAAAGAGCTTCTTTTCCGGCAGGGCGATCCCGTAAAGTGTTTCTACATTATTTACGCGGGCTCCGTACGCCTGTTCCACCAGACGCCGGAAGGATGCGAGGTGACGACGGACATCCGCACGAAACGAGACACCGTCGGCACCTCAGGCTTGCTGGAGCCGACCGGAACGCATCATTCTTCCGCGGAAGCCGTCGACGACGTTGTCGTTATGGAGTTTTCGCGCGAAAGTTTCGAGAAGAGCCTGCGGGCGCTGTCATTCAACCTGCTGACGGAATTCGCGCAGAGGGTCAACGTCAAGCAGATGGAGGCCGAGCAGCGCTCCGTCATGACGGCCGTGCAGCGGCTGGCCTGCTTCCTGCGCCGCCTGTGCGTTGCCAACGACCTGAACCCGCAAGGGTTCGACCTGCCCTACAGCAAATCTCTGATGGCGACGCGGCTCGGCATGCAGATGGAGACGCTGTCGCGCGCGGGGGCCCGCCTGAAGGAACAGGGCATCTCCATGAAGGGGAAGCGCGTCTGGATAGACGCCGTGCCGGCAAATGCCAACAAGCTTTCCTGCGCCGGCTGCTCCTACAGGGAAAAATGTCCCGCCCGTAAATCGGTCGTGAAAAAATGCATTGTATCCTCCGTCGTCTGCGGGTTTATTCCGCACGTTTTCTCGGGCCTTGCCTAGGCATTTATTCCGCGCGGGACCGACGGCACAGGAGGGTTGACGGCGGTCAAGGAACGCATTGCCCGATTCGGCTATCCTGTACCCATGTGATTTCGGGCGGTCGCTGCCGGAACGACAAGAGAGTCTTGCGGGTTTCCAAAGGCGGCGGCGCGGAGAATGCCCCTGACAGAAAAGGAGAAAGACCATGGCAAAATACACGATCAAGGACGTAATGGTGCCCAATCCGGAGATTATCGCGCCCGACGCAAATTTGCGTGAGGCCGCCATGCGGATGGAGGAGATCGATTGCGGCATCATGCCTGTCGGCACGACCGACAAGCTTGTCGGCATGATCACCGACCGGGATATCGCCTTGCGCGCCATCGCCCACGGCAAGGATCCGTCGAAGACCAAAGTGAAAGAAATCATGACGAACAAGGTGCTGGCCGTGAGCGAGGAAACGGACATCGCGGAAGCCGCGGAGATCATCAAGACGCACAAGATCGCGCGGCTGGTCGTGAAGGATAAAAAGGGCAAGGTGAGCGGCATCGTTTCGCTGAGCGGCCTGATCCGCGAATCGGCGAACGCCAGGGCCATTGCGGAGCTTGTCCAGAAACTGGCGGCGGAGAACCACAAAAAGGCTGCGTGACGCGATTGAATTCCCGCTGCGCGGGCCCGGGGACGCCTCTTTTCCCCCGCAGCGGATGCCCGGAATGGAAACATCGAGGGCGGATGGCGACCTGGCCATCAAGATGAGCAAGAGGCATCGGGGGAGAGAAGCCGCCGCTAAAAACGGACGGGCCTTCGATCTTCCGTCAGGACGCTCATCAGTCAGAGCTGACAAACGGCCGCCCCTGAAAAGGCAGCCAGAGACGGCCCGACATTGTCAGCCTGGAAACTCCGGAGGTGCGCTGAGCCGCATCTCCGGTTTTTCTTTTTAACAGGCGTCAAATACAAGGCGCGCGAAGAATGCTTCACTGGCGTTATCCGGCTTGAAAAAGGGAGGCAGTCATGGATGAAAAACATGTCGAGGCGAGGCCGGAAGACATTCTCGCGGCATCGGCGCTCTGCCTGGAAGAGAAGAACAGGATTCTCCACGAATGGGAGCGGGATGAAATCGACCTGTTGCGCGCCGCCGACGAGAATATGTACGGCACGGAAAGCACCGACGGGCACGGCGATCTTTTGTGCCGCATCAAGCGGGCGGAAGACGTCCTGAAAGCGACGGGAACCGTCCATGAGCTTGTGGCCGTCTTCAAAAGCGCGGACGATCTGCAGGAAGCCATGGACGACCTGTGGGAGAACGGGTTTGCGCAGCACGAGCTCAGCCTTCTGGCCAGCGAAAAAGCCGTGCGGGAAAAGCTGGGGCGCGTTTACCGGCGCATCGAGGAGGCGGCTGACGACCCGGACGCGCCGCGCACCATTTTTGTTTCCAACGAATCCATGGGCAACGCCATCGGCACGGCCATCGGCCTGCCGCTTTACATCGCCGCAACAACCGCGACGGGCATCGTCGTTGCTTCGGGCGGAACGCTGCTGGCCGCCATCCTGGCGGCCGCCGCCGCGGGCACGGGCGGCGCGGCGATCGGCGCCGTTCTGGCCGGCATGATTTCCCGCCATCATGCGGAATATATACGGGAGCAGATTGATCTTGGCGGATTGCTGCTCTGGGTGCATTTGCGCGCGCCGGAGATGGAGCGGAAAGCGGCGGATATTCTGGCACGTCACGCTGCTGTCAGCGTACATGCCCATGAAATTCAAATCTGAGCAGGGGGCAGCCGACGCGCGCATGCCTTTAAAGCATGCCGTTCAGGGAGAAGCGTTGCGGCGTCTTTCGCCGCGTTTCCGACCGTACAGGTCGTCGAGGTGCCTCTCCATGGCGCGGAAGGCGTCGTTGACGGCGGCAGTCAGATTTTCATGACGCATGTCTCCGGCATGGGGGTGGCTGACCACCAGCCATTTTCCCGGCACATGCACTTTGATCGTCATATGGTAGATTTTTCCTTTTCGATGCCGCCGCTGCGGCGTTTCGACGGCGACATGCGTGCTGATGATATGCGGATGAAGGCGCTCCAGCCGCGCGCATTTTTCGGCGATGGCGTCGGCGAGCGCATCGCTGCGGTCCATGTTGCGGAAGACGATTTCAAGCGGCTTGTCCATGCGGCCTCAGCGGACGGCGAGCTGTTTTTCCCGGTGGCTTCTGTCGGCGACGCGCAAGATGACCTCCGCGGCTTCCGCGGCGCTGGCGTCGTTCCTGAAGATATGGCCGAACGAAAGGATGCCGCAAAACCTGTTCTTGTCGTCCATGACGGCGAGGCGCCCGACTTTCCTCTTTTTCATCGTCTCCGCGGCGCTGGGAATGCTGTCGGCCGTGCGGCAGAAGTGGATATTGCGGGTCATGACCTCGGACACTTTCGTCAGCGCCGGGTTTTGCCCTTGCGACACCGAGCGGATGACGATGTCGCGGTCCGTGATGATGCCTTCCACCTTTCCGTTCCCGCCGACGGGCAGGACTCCGGCGTTCACTTCCGTCATTTTCAGGGCGGCCTCTTTCAGGGTCGTGTCGGGCGAAATGACCGGCGGCGCCGACCACATCAGGTCTTTGACAAGCAGGGGCATGGGGTTCTCCTTGAGACATTTGCGAAGGTGAAGCGATCTTATGCGCCGTCTCCGGCCTTTTGTTTGACGGGCGACAACACAAATGCCTATCTTTCGGATAGCTTGACGAAAATCAATGCCGGCCGCGGCGGCTTGTGCTCCAATGAGGCTCCATCAGGGAGAAAGACATGCCCCAGCAGAAGATCCGGAAGCCGCCTGCGGCGGAGACCGGGCACGCCGTGAACGTGATGCCGGTCATCCGCCAGCGCCGCGCGGTGCGCCATTACAAACCGCAGCTTGTCGGCCGCGATGCGGTCAAAGCCCTTTTGTCCGCCGCCGTTCAGGCGCCCACGGCCATGCGCGAGGAGGCGTGGTCGTTCGCCGTCATACAGGATGCCGCCCTGCTGAAGGAAATTTCCGATGCCGCGAAAGAACTGACCGACCCTGAAACGCGCACGCATCTGTCCGCCCTGTTCCATGACCCGAACTTCAATATTTTTTACAACGCGGGCACGCTGGTTGTCATCTGCGGCAGGCAGGCGGGCCGCTTTGTCGCGGCGGATTGCTGGCTGGCGGCGGAAAACCTCATGCTTGCCGCCTGCGCCATGGGGCTGGGCAGCTGCGTCATCGGCCTTGCCGTGGATGTCCTGAACATGCCCGTATGGAAGGCCCGCCTCGGCATCCCCGCGGACGTGACGGCTTATGCTCCCCTGATCCTCGGCGTGCCGGAAGGGGAGACGCCGGCCGTTCCCCGCAAAGCGCCGAAAATCCTGTCCTGGGCAAGTTCATGAGAGGCCGCAGGATGATCCGCCCGTGCCTGAAAGCCGGATAGGATATCCTGCCTTGACGGTCATCAAACCGCTTTGCCGGGATTTATTTTATTAAACGACCTGCGTGAATGAAAACGAAACAAGGGGAACATCATGTCTGTGATGTGCAAAATATCCGATAAATGCGCGGCGCGGGAAGGCATGTGCACGCATGAAAAGTGGATTTCCGCCCTCATCGTTCTGGCCGCGGCCGCCGTTGCCGCCGCGGGACGTTTTTATTTCCACTGGTATTGAATGAACGCCATCAAGACATCCGTTCTCATGGCGGGGCTGACGGCGCTGTTCGGCTGGGCAGGGCATGCGCTCGCCGGACAGACGGGCATGCTTCTGGCTTTGTTTCTCGCCGCCGGCATGAACCTTCTCGCCTACTGGAACGCGGACAAGATGGTGCTGGCAATGTACGGCGCGCGGCCTGTCGAATCCGGAAAGCTGGTGGAGATGGTGCATGACCTCGCGCGGCGGGCCGGACTGCCGCTGCCGAAGGTTTACGTCATAGAAACGGCGCAGCCCAACGCCTTTGCCACCGGCCGCAATCCGCGGCATGCCGCCGTCGCCGTGACGCGGGGCATCCTTGATCTTCTGGACGCGCGCGAACTGCGGGGCGTCCTTGGACACGAGCTGACGCACGTCAGGAACGGCGATACGCTGACGATGACGCTGACGGCGACGCTGGCGGGCGCGCTTTCCACGCTGGCCAACTTCGCCATGTTCTTCGGCGGCGGTCCCGGACGCGACCGGCAGGGGAGCCCGCTGGTGACGCTGCTGTTCATCGTTCTGGCGCCGCTCGCCGCGATGCTGGTGCAGCTTGCGATTTCACGCACGCGCGAATATGCCGCAGATCAGGGCGGCGCGGAGATCACCGGAGATCCCGAAGCGCTGGCGGACGCCCTGCTGAAAATCGATCAGGCGGCGCGCCGCATTCCCAACTCCGTCGCCGAGGGCAATCCCGGCACGGCGCATATGTTCATCGTCAACCCGCTGTCCGGCCGCGCCGTGGACAGTCTGTTCTCGACTCATCCGGCGACGGAAAACCGCATTGCCGCGCTGCAGGAGATGTTTCCGTCGTCTGCGGACGGGCGGCGGGGTCGAGGCGGTGCTCCCTGATAAAAGATGTGGAGAAGGATAACCGCAGCTGCGGGAAGAAACGCAAGGCAAAGCCCAAAAGTAACTGTTGCTCCCATTCCATTGACCTATTATCCGTCCGGATCGGTAACGCCTTTTGTCACATCGTCAAAAGCAGCAGAAAGTTTGGGATATTTCTTTGAAAATCTGGACATGGGCATTCGCCTTTAAAGAATCATTATGATTTCAAAGCAAGAGTAGTTTTTTTGAATATTCTGAAGCGGCTTTTCTGAAAATAAAAAACCGGTATTTTCAATTTCTTATTATAGATTACGCCCCCGCCACCATCATCCCCCCGATCCTGAGAGTAGGGGCGTCTATGCCGTATTTCATCTCCAGATCGTTGGCGGGCGCAACGTTCATCCACATGTCTTTGAGGTTTCCGGCGATGGTCATTTCGCTCACCGGATAGGCGATCTCGCCCTTTTCAATCCAGAAACCGCGCGCACCGCGGCTGTAATCGCCGGTAATGATGTTGCCGCCGCCGCCGAGCATTTGCGTAACGAAAAAACCTTCTTCGATGTCGCCGATCAGCTCTTCCGGCGTCACGCTTCCCGGCTGCATATAAAAATTGGCGGCGCGGGGCGCCGGCGGCCCGCCTGATCCGCGCGCGGCGTTGCCCGTCGTCTTGAGTCCCAGCTGCCGCGCCGACGCCAGATCGAGAAGCCAGCCTGTCAGCACGCCCTTGTCGATGATGGCGCGTTTTTGCGGCGCGATGCCTTCGCCGTCGAAGGCGCGCGAGCGGTGGCCGCGCTTCAAAAACGGGTCGTCGATGATGGTGATATGGGGCGCGAAAACCTGCGCGCCCAT
>JAGXAX010000247.1 GCA_018971405.1 Alphaproteobacteria bacterium
GGCGGAAACCAGCCGGTCGCTGGCCTCTTCGATGGCTTTTTCGAGCCGTTCCATCATCTGCAGCGGCGGCAGGCCGGAAGGAATGGGCGGCAGAAACTCGAACGTGACGGTGCCGGACTTCTTGAAAAAGGCGTTCTTGCCCCAGAAAACGCCGGAGTTGAGCGCCACCGGCACGACGGGAACGGCCACGTCGCGATAGACCTTGGCGATGCCGGCCTTGTAGGGCTGTTTCGCGCCGACGGCAGTGCGCGTGCCCTGCGGGAAGATGATCACCGGACGGCCTTCGGCGAGCTTCTTCTCGCAGCCGGAGACAATGGAGTCGAGCGCCTCCTTCGCGGAGCCGCGGTCGATGGCGATCTGCCCCATGCGCGCGGGATACCAGCCCCAGAGCGGGATGCGCGTCAGCTCTTTTTTGAGGATGATCGCGGGATAGCCGAGGATCCGCATGTAAGGCAGCTTCAGCGTCTCGAAGGCGGACTGGTGTTTGGCGGCGATGATGTAAGCGCCGGAAGCGGGAACGTTCTCAAGGCCCTTGAGATCGAGCCGCAGGCCCATGATATGTTTTTCGATGAAGGCGACGTAGCCGCCGTAGAAGTCGCTGACGACCTGCGCGCACTTTCTCTCCGGCAGCAGCAGCGCGGGCAGGAGCACGACGCTGCACGCAAGCGAGCCCGCGAAGAAGAAGAGGTTGAAGGCGAGCGAGCGGCCCATATCGGTTATTTTTTTCATGCCAGATACCGGATGGCGGTTGCGATGTATTTCAGGTATTCATGCACCACCAGCAGGCCGGTGCTTGAGGACGTCCACCAGTCGCGGACGTTGAAGTTGTCCGGCACGACGGGGAAGGGCGTGATGGCCACGTCCGGCGCGAAATGGCGGAACTCCAGCAGCGCGCGCTTCATGTGGTAGTCGGCGGTGACGAGGTAGATGGAGCGGAACCCCTCCTTGCGCAGCCACGCGGCGGTTTCCACGGCGTTGCCGGAGGTGTTGTCAGCCTCGAAGCCGAGGACGACGCAGCAGTCGAGGTTTTTTTGCGGCGCTTCCTTCCAGCGTTTCAGCAGTTGCGCGACGTCGAGGCCGCGGTAGACGCCGGAAATGAAAAGCTTCTTGCCGTATCCCTGCTCCAGCAGGCCGAAGCCCGTGCTGATGCGGTTGCTGCCGCCGGTGAGGACGACGATGGCGTCGAGTTTTTGCAGCGGTGAGCGCGGCGCGGGCATGGCGGCGACGGCGTCGACGAACGAAACCAGCCCCGCGCCCAGCGCTGCGAGCAGCAGAAGGAGGAGGACGGCGAGCGCCGTTTTCGTTTTGCGGCTGAGGGTCAACGCGGCCTCACGGCAGCTTCGCCAGTTCCCGCAGGACGGAGGCCTGCGCCGTGAGGTGGGCGATCACGCAGCCGGTCAGCGCGGGCAGGACGAGCAGCATGGCCCATTGCGCGGGCATGAGCCTCAGGTGCGGCAGGAGGCCGCTGTCGAGCAGGTGCGTCACATGGCCGAGGGCGAACAGGGTGAGCAGCGTGCAGGCGATGCCGGCGACCGCGCCTTTCAGCGTGCCCCGCAGCGTGTGGCGGCGGAACTGGCGGGCGATGTATTCGTCGCTGGCGCCGATCAGGTGCAGCGTCTCGACTTCAGAGCGGTGGATGAGCATCTTCGAGCGCACGATGCCGGAGATCGTCACGACGGCGAGCGCGGCGATGATGCCGGTCAGGATGAGCATGAACAGCGTGGCCGTGTCGGAGAGCATCCGGACGTTGTTGAGCGTGGCGCTCTGCCTGTCCGTCAGCGCCGAAGGCTCGATGGTGCGGATGTTTCTGGTCAGTTCCGCGATGTTCGCGCCCGGCGCGAGCGTGACGTCGACCAGCGTCGGCAGGGGAATGGCGTCGAGCGCCGTGTCCTGGCTGCCCTGCCCCAGCCACGGCTCGATCAGCCCTTTCACTTCCTCTTTCGTCATGAGGCGCGCCTTGGCGACCGCGGGGCTTTTGCGGAGAAACGCGAGGACGTTCTGCACGCTTGTCTCGAACTTCTGCGCCTCCTGCGCGGCGACGGCCTTGTCGTTGAGCGGCGGCAGCGGCGCTTTTATCTCGACCGTCAGCGTGCCGGAGAGGCTGGTCATCCATGCCGCGGACACGGTCGAGAGGGCGAAGTTGAGCGCCAGCGTCAGCGTGGCGAAAAACACCATCAGGCCGGTCACCCAGCCAATCATGCGCGCGCCGACGCCTTCTTCGAGGGAGATGTCGTAGGTGTATTTCTTGAAACGCGGGGATGACATTCAGGCGGCCTTTGCGGAGGTGTGTTGACGGATATCCAGCAGGCCGTGTTCGAGATGCATCTGGTCGTGCGGGAAGCGTTTGACCAGCCCCTCGTTGTGCGTGGCGATGACGACGGTCGTGCCGTGGCGGTTCAGCTCCTCGAACAGGGTGAGGAGCTTGATGCCGATATTTTCGTCGATGTTGCCGGTCGGTTCGTCGGCGAGCAGGAGCTTCGGGCGGTTGATGATGGCGCGGGCCATGGCGACGCGCTGCTGCTCGCCGCCGGAGAGCGTCGGCGGGCGGGCGTTCATCTTCTCGCCGAGGCCGACCCATTCGAGAAGCTCGGAGACATTCTTTTTGATGGCGGCCTCGCCGATGCCCGAGACGCGCAAGGGCAGCGCGACGTTGTCGAAGGCCGAGAGGTGGTTGAGCAGCCGGAAGTCCTGAAAGACCACGCCGATCTGGCGGCGCAGCTCCGGCAGGGCCTTGGGCGAGAGGGTCGCGAGCTCGCGCCCCATCATGGTGATGACGCCGCGGGTGGGCTTCTGCCCCATGTAAAGGAGCTTCATCAGCGAAGTTTTGCCCGCGCCGCTCGGGCCGGTCAGGAAGTGGAAGGAGCCGGGTTCCAGCTCGAAGCTGATGTCGTGCAGCACCTCGTCGCCCGTGCTG
>JAGXAX010000248.1 GCA_018971405.1 Alphaproteobacteria bacterium
CGCCAGCAGGAGATCTCCCTGTCGTTTCCCGACGCGCTCGACATGCTTTTGATCTGCGTGCAGGGCGGTATCGGCATCGAGGCGGCGATCAACCGGATCGCGTCGACAATCGCCGAGCATTCCGAAACACTCGCCGAGGAGCTGGGCATCCTCAGTGCGGAGCTGGGGATGCTGAACGACCGCAAGGCGGCGTTTCAGGGCTTTGCAATGCGGGTCGGCAGCAGCGGGCCCGCGCGCTCGTTCGCGACGGCGATGCTGCAGGCCGAGCAATACGGCACGTCCGTGTCGAAGGCCATACGGGTGTTGTCGGACGAATCGCGCGAGGCGCGCATGGCGGCGGCCGAGCAGAAGGCGGCCTCCCTGCCGCCCAAGCTGACGGTGCCGATGATTTTGTTCTTCCTGCCGCCGCTGTTCGTCATCATTCTGGGGCCGGCGTTCCTCAGCCTGCCCAAGGGGCTATAACCCGTTTTTTGTGCGGTTGCTATTTTTTCCGGTGCGCGGCGGGCGGCGGCTCGATCGTGATCGGCGCGGTCGGCACGAAGTCTTTTCTGAGCCTGCTGACCATGTCTATGTTGCGGGCGATCTCCGCGTTGTGCGGCGCCTTGACGAGCGCCTGGCGCAGCATGGCGAGAGACTCGTCGAACAGGCCCTGCGCGGCGAGGCAGAGGCCGAGATTGTTCATCACCGGTGTCGGGTCGCCTTTCCAGTCCTTGAGCGCACTCTTGTAATCGCGCTCGGCTTCCTGATGCCAGCCTTGTGCGTCGAGCGCGACGCCGAGCAGGTCGTTGGCGTCGGCATGGAAGCCGAAGGCCTGCTTGCTTTTGAGGACTTTTTCGAGCGAGATTTCCGCCGCGTGGTAGTGGCCGAGCTCTATGCTGGCGGCGGCGTATTCGTTGAGCATGACGGGCGCGGCGGCGTCCCTGACCGTGCCGTCGCCGTTGACGGCGAAGGGCTTGAGGATGTCGAGCGCCTTTTGCGGGCTGCCGGTCTTGCGCAGGAGTTGCGCGTAATTGAGGGCGACGTCCGCCGTGCCGTTCTGGCTGTAGAGCTTGGTGTAGAGGGCGAGCGCTTCCTGCGTTTTTCCGGCGGCAATGGCGTTATGGGCGGACGTGGCGAGCCGCGCCTCCGTTTCGTCATGCATGCCCGAAATGCCGTCCAGCGCCTTGCCGACGACGGGCGCGTTGTTCATCTTGCAGGCGGTCACACCCAGCAGGGCGGTCAGAGAAAGGGCGATCGTCGATGTGCGTATGATTTTGTTCATGGGATCAGGCTCGGTTGGGCGACCGTGTGCAGGCCGGTCGCGTCGTTGAGGACTTTTTGTGTCGGCGTCTGGAGACTGTTGCTGCCGGCCGCGCCGCCGCCGCCGGTGCCGGACGGGTTTGATGCTTGCGGCGGGGGCGGCGCGTTGCCACCGCCGTTGCCGGCGGCGGCGACCGGCGTCACCTGATAACAGCCGTTCGGGCAATAATAGTAGGATGTCGGCGTGCAGCTTGAATTGCCGTCGCATATGCGCTGTATCCGCACATACTGGTGTGTCACGTAGCTGACGATGACGTTTTTGTGCATGATGGCGTTTCCGGCCGCGTCGAGCACCGAGAAGGACGTCGCTCCCGGCGCGCGCGGCATGACGATCAGCAGGCGCGGGGAGTCGAGCATCACGTTGACATGATCGGGATTGTTGACGATGACTGTGGCAGCGTCCTGATCAAGGCGGATGATTTTGTCTTCGTTGTCGGTGAGGAACAGTGTGGCGTTGTCGGCGGGAGGCTGATCGCCGAGAAGCTTATGCAGAACATCGGGGTCGATGCCGTCCGCCCGCGCGGCCACCGGAACGGACATAACCGCGAGCGCAATGAAAATTGCAGGCAGGCTTTTGAACGCTTTGTTCACTTTTCTCCCCAAATCCCCCTGAAACCATGATGCTATAGAAGCGGCATGGACGCAAAACATATCCGCCGCCGTTATTACATAACGGTCAAATTTCAGACGGCTTTGGTGAGTTCCGGTAAAACGACGAAAAGATCTTGCACGAGGCCGTAATCCGCAACCTGGAAAATTGGCGCGTCGGGATCCTTGTTGATGGCGACGATGACTTTGGAATCTTTCATGCCGGCGAGGTGCTGGATTGCGCCGGAGATGCCGACGGCGATGTAAAGATCCGGCGCGACGACCTTGCCCGTCTGCCCGACCTGATAATCGTTCGGCACGAAGCCCGCGTCCACTGCCGCGCGCGAGGCGCCGACGGCGGCGTCCAGCTTGTCGGCGAGGGCGTCGATGAGCTTGAAGTTGTCGCCGCTGCCCATGCCGCGCCCGCCGGAAACGACGACGCGCGCCGCCGTGAGCTCAGGCCGTTCGGATTTGGTGAGTTGCTGGCCGACGAAACCGGAAAGGCTGGTATCGCCCGCGCTTTCCACTTTTTCGATCGGTGTCGCGCCGCCGGTCGGGGCGGCGGGGTCGAAGGCCGTGGTGCGGACGGTCATGACTTTTATTTTGTCCTTCGATTGCACGGTGGCGAAGGCGTTCCCCGCGTAGAACGGACGCACGAAAGTGTCGGCGTTCTCGATGCCGCTGACGTCGGAGAGCATCTGCATGTCGAGCAGGGCGCTCGCGCGGGGCAGCATGTTTTTGCCCGTCGTGGTGGCGGCGGCGACGATGTAATCATAATTCGCGCCCAGTCTGGCGACCAGCGCGGCGAGATTTTCGGCGAGAAAATGCCCGTAGGCGGCATCATCGGCGAGAAGGATTTTTTTCGCGCCGCCGATCTTGGCGGCTTCGTCCGCGACGGCGGCGCAGCCTTGTCCCGCAACCAGAACATCGACGTCGCCAAGCTTTCCGGCGGCGGTCATGGCGTTCAGCGTCGCGGGTTTGAGCTTCGCGTTGTCGTGTTCGGCGATGAGAAGAAC
>JAGXAX010000249.1 GCA_018971405.1 Alphaproteobacteria bacterium
TTATGGATTAAAAAATGTCTAAATCGCGATTATGGATATATAAATACATGAAATTGATTTATTTTATTCATAATTATTTTGTTTTTCAGGCTGCCGCAAAAAACGGCCGTATACAGATAAATACGGGTCGAATATGGGCAAATGCAGGTCTTATGCGGGCAAATACAGACAAATGCGGACAGAAAAAATCATATTGTGGGATTAAATTCGGGCCGCCTTGGGCGGGCGCGGCACGGTCTTTTCGGCGGGCAGCGTCATCCAGATGCGCGCGGCAATATTTTTGAAAACCTCTTCGATGGCGGCGTTTTTCAAGGTCGCGCCTGCGTCTGCGGCGATGCGCACGTCGGCGTCGAGCGGAATCTCGCCGAGGAACGGTACGTTCATTTTCTCCGCAGCGGCGCGCGCGCCGCCATGGCTGAAAATCTCCTCGCGGTGGCCGCAGGAAGAACAAATGTGATAACTCATGTTCTCGATGAAACCGAGCACCGGCACGCCGACTTTTTGGAACATCAGCAGCCCCTTGGCCGCTTCGCTGAGCGCGACGTCCTGCGGCGTCGAGACAATCACCGCGCCGGAGAGCGGCACGTTTTGCACGAGGCTCAGTTGCGCGTCGCCCGTGCCGGGCGGAAGGTCGATCACGAGAATATCAAGCTCGCCCCACGCGACGTCGCGCAAAAGCTGCTGGATCGCCGCATGCACCATTGGCCCGCGCCAGATGACGGGTGCGGTTTCTTCGACAAAAAAGCCCATCGACATCAGCTTCAAGCCGTGTGCTTCCGGCGGGATGATCAGGCCCGCATCATCGGTCTCCGGTCTTTCGCGCAGGCCCATCATGCGCGGCTGCGACGCGCCGTAGATGTCGGCGTCGAGCAGGCCCGTCTTTTTTCCCATGGCTTTGAGCGCGTGCGCAAGGTTGGCCGCGACGGTCGATTTGCCGACCCCGCCTTTGCCCGAGGCGACGGCGACGATATGCTTGACCTGCGGGGCGACGGGCCTTTGCGAAACTTTATGCATCGGCTGCTTTGCCTGCATTTGCGGCGGCGCCTTTCGCTCGGCGGTCAGGACGGCCGTGGCGGAGGCGACGCCGTCCATTTTCCTGACGGCCTCTTCCGCCGCCCGCCGGACGGGCTCCATGGCTTTTGCCTGCGAAGGCTCGACCTCGATGGCAAAAACGACCTTGCCTGCGTCGACGGAGATGCCGGAAACCATGTCCGGCGTCAGGCCGGGAATGGATTTCAGGCAGTCATGGACGGTTTTCGCTGTCGGGGCGGTCATGTCTTTTTTTGCATTTTGTTTATATGAGAGGCTGTACTAAGATGCTTTATAACGGTTTTGTAATGCCATAACAAGGGTTAATCCATGACGTGGGACGACGAGGGTGATCAAGGCGGAAAAGGCCCGTGGGGGCCGCGCCAGCCTGACGACGACAACGGCAGGCCGCAAGGCCCATGGGAGCCGCCGCAACCGCAGGCCAGCATGTCTGACCTCGACGACCTTTTGCGTCAGGCGCAGGGCAGGTTCGGTGGACTTTTCGGCGGGCGTCCGCCGTCGCGGGAAGGCAAAAAGGGCTTGGGCCTGCTGGTTTTGCTGGTGCTTGCGCTATGGCTGGGAACAGGTTTCTACCGCGTGCAGCCGGGCGACAACGCCGTGCTTCTCACCTTCGGCAAATGGACGGGCACGCGCGCGCAGCCGGGCCTCGGATATCACATTCCGTGGCCGGTGCAGACGGTGATACCGGTGGACGTCGCCTTCGACCGGCGGGTCGAGATCGGCGGAGGCCAGTCGTCGGGCGGCGATGCGGGCGTGGCGAACGCCTCTCCGACGAGCCGGATGCTGACCGGCGACGAGAACATCGTGGATGTGGATTTCGTCGTGATGTGGCGCGTGGGCAATGCCGAGGATTACCTTTTCCGCATCCGCCATCCGGACAGGACGGTGCGCAAGGTGGCCGAAAGCGCGATGCGCGAAGTCATCGGGCAGTCGCAGATTCAGGACGTGCTGACCAACGGCCGCGCCGGCATCGAGGCCAGCACCAAGGACCTGATGCAGAAGATGCTTGACGAATATCAGTCCGGCGTGGTCGTCAACAGCGTCCAGTTATTGAGCGTCAACCCGCCGCCGGAGGTGATCGACGCCTTCGACGACGTGCAGCGCGCCCGCGCCGACATGGCGCGGGAGAAGAACGAGGCCGAGACCTACAGCAACAACATCCTGCCGGTGGCGCAGGGGCAGGCGCAGAAGATCATACAGGACGCCGAGGCCTACGAGGCGGCGACGATCGCCAAGGCCAAGGGCGACGCCGCCCGTTTCGATGCCGTCTATGACGCTTACAAAAAGGCGCCGGCCGTCACGGAAAAGCGCATTTACATCCAGACGATGGAAGACGTCATGAAAAACGGCAAAAAGGTTCTGATGAGCGGCACCAAGGGCGCGACGGTCATGCCTTACCTGCCGCTGGGCGGCCTGACGCAGGCGCCGTCCGCCGCGCCGGCGTCCGCAGATCCGTCCGGCGCGTCACAGTAACAGGTTTCGGGAGTTTTTCGACATGCCAAAGAAACAGCTTTTCGCCCTGATCTTCGCACTGGCCGTCGTGATCGCCGTGACGCAGTCCGCCTTCATCGTGCCGGAAACGGAGCAGGCGCTTGTGCTGCAGTTCGGCGATCCCGTCGCGCATTACACCACGCCCGGACTGAAGTTCAAGCTCCCCTTCGTGCAGGACGTGATGGTCTTCGACAAGCGCGTGCTGGACGTCTACACGCCGCCGGAGGAAGTCATCCTCGCCGACCAGAAACGCCTCGTCGTCGACACCTTCGCGCGCTACAAAATCAGCCACATGCTGCAGTTCTACAAGTCGCTCGAGACGGAAGACCAGGCCAACGCACGGCTCGACAACATCATCAATG
>JAGXAX010000250.1 GCA_018971405.1 Alphaproteobacteria bacterium
AAAAACGAGCAGGTCGCGTAGACCAGCCGCCCGCCGGGCTTGACCAGCCGCTGCGCGCTTTCCAGCACGGCGCGCTGGGTCTCCAGCAATTCTTCCAGCGCCGGGCCGAGTTGCCGCCAGCGCCTGTCCGGCTCGCGCCGCCACGTGCCTGAGCCTGTGCAGGGCGCGTCGACCAGCACGAGGTCGAAATAATTCTTGTGCCGCTTCGGCCATTTGTCGCCGGGCTCGCCCAGCGCATGCGTCTCGATGTTGTGCACTCCTGCGCGGCGGAAGCGCAGCTTGGCCTTTTCAAGCCGGTCGCCCAGAACGTCGAGCGCGACGATGCGCCCCTTGTTCTCCATCGCTGCCGCAAGCGCCAGCGTCTTGCCGCCCGCGCCAGCGCAATAGTCGGCGACCTGCGTGCCGGGCTGCGCGGCGGCGAAA
The DNA here is from genome assembly GCA_018971405.1 of Alphaproteobacteria bacterium. GTDB lineage: Bacteria > Pseudomonadota > Alphaproteobacteria > Micavibrionales > UBA2020 > PALSA-926. The sequence goes on from JAGXAX010000250.1 coordinate 424, forward strand.
ACCGCGATCATCTGCGAGCCTTCGTCCTGAAATTCGATCGTGCCGTTCTTGTAAAACTCATGCTGTGACAGCTGCGGGCGGCCCGCCACGCGGATGGCCACGGGCGAAAGTTTTCCCGCCTCCGCCTCGAAACCGTCTTTTTTCAGCTTCGCCAGCACGTTGTCGCGCGCGGCCATGATCGTGTTGACGCGGATATCGACCGACGCCGGCGCATGCAGCGCTTCCAGTTCGGCCTCATAGGCCGCGCCGAAGCTTCTTTCAAGACTTTCGAACGCCCAGTCCGGACATTCCGTCTTCTCGCGCAGCGGCAGGTGCGGATGCAGGAGATTCTGCCTGTCGAGGGCTTTCGCCAGCTTCAGTTCCTCCGCCGACAGCGGCTCCGGCATGAAACGCTCGCCGGAGAAAACGCTTTCCAGCGACGCGAGGCTGTGCTCGCGCTCGAACATCAGGTCGGCGATGACGAGGGTGCGCGCATTGACCTCCGCCCCCGCCCGCGCGATATGCCAGCCGAGGCGGTGATACGTGCGGATGACGCGGTAGGCGCGGGTGTTGATCGCGGCGCGGTCCTTCGAGCCGATGTAGCGGCGGCTGCGGAAATAGGCGCTGACGACCGCTTCCGCCGGACGCTCCGACGCGGCGATCTCCGCCATAAGCTCGATGACCGCCTCGATGCGGGCCGCTGGCAGCATGATTTATCCTTTTACGACGGCTTGCGCACGAATTCGGCGTTTTCGATCATCGCGGGAATGTCGGCGCTGCCGGTATAGGCCATGGCCGCCTTCAGCCCCGCGACCAGATGTTGCACGGTATGCGCCACGGGGCCGCGGTACGGCACGGACGTGTCGGGCGCGTCCTCGTCGAGCGCAAGCGGATCGAGCGCCGCCGCAGTGGCGGACGCGGGCGGCCGGTGCTGCGCCTTCGCCGCCGGATTGACGACCTTGTAAACGCCGCCTTCATGACAAACGATCTCGCCCGGCGCTTCATCCGTTCCGGCGAAAAGGCCGCCGAAGATCACGGCCTCGGCCCCTGCGGCGATCGCCTTTGCAAAAGCCGACGGGCTGCAGACGCCGCCGTTGACGATCACCGGCACGCCCATCATCGCGCATTGCTCCGCGACCCTGACGACCGCCGACAATTGCGGCACGCCCACGCCCGCCAGGCGGCGGCTCGCGGAACGGTCGTGGCCGCCGATGCCGACCATCACGGCGTCCGCGCCGGAATCGATCAGCGAACGCGCGGCTTCCGGCGTCACGACGTTGCCCGCCACGATCTGCACCTCGCTGGAGCGCTGCTGGCGGATGTGGCTCACGGTGCCCAGCACCTCGCGGCTGTGCGCGTGCGCGACGTCGATGAACAAAACATCGAGCCCTGCGTCCGCCATCGCGGCGGCGCGGTCGATCGCGTCCTTGCCCGTGCGCACGCAGGCGCCGACGCGCAAACGTCCGTGCCTGTCGCGCGTGGCTTGCGGGAAACGCGCAAGCTTGTCGATGTCCTTCACCGTCACCAGCCCCGCGCAGCGGCCCTGCGCGTCCACCACGACGATCTTCTCGATGCGGTGCGCGTGCATCAGCTTCTTGGCGGCGTCCATCTGCACGCCCGCCTGTGCGGTGACGACTTCCTTGCTCATCAGTTCGGAGACCGGCTTCGCGTAATCCTCGAAAAAGCGGATGTCGCGGCCGGTGATGATCCCGACCACCTTCTGCGTGCCGGCTTCCGCCACCGGCAGGCCGGAAACCCTGTAATTCGTCATCAAATCCACCGCCTCGGCCACGCTCGCCTCGGGCGAGATCGTGATCGGGTTCAGAACCATGTTGCCCTCGGCGCGCTTGACGCGGCGCACCTCCTCGACCTGCTTGCCCGCCGGCATGTTGTGATGGATGACGCCGAGCCCGCCGAGGTGCGCCATCGCGATCGCCATCGGGCTTTCCGTGACGTTGTCGCGCCCCGCGGAAATGATCGGGATATTGAGCTCGATTGTCTTGGTCAGGCGCGTTTTCGTACTGGCCGCCGACGGCTTGACGCCGGTCTCGTTCGGCAGCAGCAGAACGTCGTCGAGCCCGTAAGTTTCGCTGATCGCGGCATTGGCTTTCATGGCATCCCCCCTTCATGCGCCGTCCTTGTACGGACGACACTATATCGCGCCCCTGTCCGGGACGACATCAAAGTTTATCCCCTGAAACCCAGCGCCACAACATACATTTCCGATGAATCGGCGCGGCTGGCGTGGGGCTTGACGTGCTTCACTTTGGTGAAATCGCGCTTGAGGCTGTTAAGTAAATCCTTCTCCGCCCCGCCCATGAAAACTTTGGACAGAAAAACCCCGCCGGGGATGAGGATTTCATGCGCGAATTCATAAGCCGCCTCGGCCAGTGCCATAATCCGCAAGTGGTCGGTCTGTTTGTGGCCGACGGTCGGCGGCGCCATGTCGCTCATCACCACGTGCGCCCGCCCGCCGATCATCTTTTTCAAAACCTCCG
>JAGXAX010000009.1 GCA_018971405.1 Alphaproteobacteria bacterium
CGTCGCCTTCGAGCCTGATGTGCATGTTGTAGCGTTTTTCGATGGCGGCGAGGTGATCGCGCTTGTTGTTGAAAATGTAGAGCGCGACTTCGGTCGGCACCCTGACCTTCAATTCGGAGGCACGGCCGCGCAGGCCCTCCTCCTCGATCGCGCGGAGCACGATGACGCCGGTTGTCTCGATGGTGCGGACGAGGCCGGTGCCGGCACAATGCTTGCAGACTTCAAAATTCGTCTCGACAAGGCTGGGGTGCAGCCGTTGCCTTGACAGTTCCATCAGCCCGAAGGCCGAGATGCGGCCAATCTGGATGCGGGCGCGGTCGTTCTGCATGCATTCGCGCATCTTGCGTTCGAGCGCGCGGTTGTTGCGGTTTTCCTCCATGTCGATGAAGTCGATGACCACAAGCCCGCCCTGGTCGCGCAAGCGGAGCTGCCGCGCGATTTCCTCGGCGGCCTCGAGGTTGGTTTTGAGAGCCGTTTCTTCGATATGGCGGCCCTTGGTGGCGCGGCCGGAGTTGACGTCGATCGAGACCAGCGCTTCCGTCGGGTTGATGACGATGTAGCCGCCGGATTTCAGATGCACCGTCGGGTTGTGGATGGCGTCGATCTGGCTTTCCACCTGATAGCGGAAGAACAGCGGCATGGTCTCGTCGTTGTAGAGATGCACGCGGTCGACGTGGCTCGGCATCAGGAGGTCCATGAATTCGCGCGCCCCGTTATAGGCTTCCTCGCCCGCGACGTAGACTTCATCGATGTCGCGCTTGTAAAGGTCGCGGATCGAGCGCTTGATGAGGTTGCCCTCCTCGTAGATCAGCGCGGGCGCGCTTGATTTCAGCGTGCATTCGCGAATCTGGTCCCACAGGCGCAGCAAATAATCGAGGTCGCGCTTGATCTCGGCGGTCGAGCGCGCCACGCCCGCCGTACGCAGGATGACGGACATGCCTTCCGGCACGTTGAGCTCCTGCAAAATCTTCTTGAGGCGCTGGCGGTCCTTGGCGTTGGAGACTTTCCGCGACACGCCGCCGCCGCGCGGGCTGTTGGGCATCAAAACGCAATAGCGGCCCGGCAGGGAAATATACGTCGTCACCGCCGCGCCCTTGTTGCCGCGCTCTTCCTTGCTGATCTGGATGAGCATGATCTGGTTGCGCTTGATGACTTCCTGGATCTTGTAGCGGCGCTTGATGCTGGAGCGGTAGACCGGCGTCTCGACCACGTCGCCGCCGACGATGTCGACGTCCACGTCCTTGGCCGCGGCGCGTTCCTCGCCGTCATGTTCGTGCTCGTGGCCGGCATCGTCTTCGGCGGCTTCATCGTCCAGCGCGGTTTCGGCGGATTCTTCGACTTCCTCCGCGGCGCTTTCTTCCGCGCTTTCATCCTCTCCGGCGGATTCGGCGTCGTCGATGACGACCTCGCTCTCCATCTCCGCCGCGACGGTTTCCTGTTCTTCTTCAGTGTCTTCGCCCGCCAAATCCTCATGCGCGGTTTCGTCGTCGTCGAGGCTCTCGCCGGAGGCGGCCAGTTCGGCCTCGTCCTCGGCGTCTTCGCGCGCGGCCTGCGCGGCGGCCAGCGCCCGCTCCTCGGCGATCAGCGCCTCGCGGTCGGCGATCGGTATGCGGTAATAATCGGGGTGGATTTCAGGGAACGGCAGGAAGCCGTGGCGATTGCCGCCGAAGTCCACGAAGCACGCCTGCAAAGACGGCTCGACCCGCGACACCTTGACCAGATATATGTTGCTTTTGAGCTGCTTGCGGACGACCGTCTCGAAATCGTATTCCTCAAGCTTGTTACCGGAGACCACTGCAACCCGTGTCTCTTCGGGATGGGTTGCGTCAATCAGCATCCGCTTCGTCATTTTATAATCCTTCCGATGCTGCCTGCCTTGCATCCCTTGAGCGACAATCGGGGAAAAGGCGGCGCATCTTTGTTCTTCTCAAGGCTGGCGGCGCTTGGAACCGGCTTCCGTCCGTTTTTACAGTCGGGGCGCGTTACAAAAAAGAAACTTAACGCTGCCGAATAATAGCCAGTTCTTCATCACCGGGCCTGTTTCACTGCCTTGGCAGGCAGGAGGTTTAGAAAACAGGCCAACCTCAAAATTCGTTGACCGGAGCGTCTCAATTATACGTAACCGTTCTTCTTTTAATAAAGACGCTCTTTGTCGCGCACTCAATATAGCTGTGCGGGCAGATTCTCTGCAATGCCTAATTTATATACATAATATAATAATACATACGTATACCGTCATGCCTGAAAGCGCCGCGCTTGAAGATGCGGCGGGCTTACGTCTATACTTATTCACTGCGGCTCAAGACATGGGGACAGGGTGCGTGCGGAAGCATAAATTATTTTTCATAATAATAATATCTCTTTTGCTCCTGCCCGTCACGCTTTATGCCGCCGTATCATCCCGCCTGCAAATCGACGGCATCCGCTTCGGCTTTTCCGGTAACGATACGCGCGTCGTTCTTGATCTCAATCATAAAACGAAGTTTCGCGCCTTTCTGCTCGACCGGCCCTACCGCCTCGTGCTCGACCTGCCGCCCGTCCGCTGGAAGACGTTCAAGGCAAGATTCATCGAAAACAACAGCGCCCTCAAATCCTACCGCAGCGGCACGCTCGCCAACGGGCTCACCCGCATCATCTTCGACCTCGAAAAGCCCGCCGTGATCAGGGATCTCTTCACCCTGCCCGCCAGCGACATGGAGAAAAACCGGCTGGTCATCGATCTCTCACCCTGCTCGGAGGCGACCTTCTCCGCCGAGAAAGACAACGTTATAGGCAAGCGCGACCTCGCGCCGCCTGCGGGCGCCGCGGCAGCAGCCGACGCCGATAGTTACGCCGCCGATCAGGACAAGGCCGTCCGCGCCGCCGACCCGGGGACGGAGCAAAGTCCTCCGCCCGCCGTTTTCGGGCAGAACAAGAAATACGTCGTCGTCCTCGACCCCGGCCACGGCGGACACGACCCCGGCGCCGAAGACAACGGCGTCGAAGAGAAATACCTCACCCTCGCCATGGCGAAGGAGGTGAAGCGCGAACTGGAGGCCACGGGCCGCTACAAGGTCTATCTCACCCGCGACCGCGACGTTTACGTCACCCTGCAGGAACGGGTCGAGATGTCGCGCCGCGTACACGCCGACCTGTTCGTCTCCATCCACGCCAACAAGTACGACCGCTCCGACGTCCGCGGCGCGCTGATCTTCAGCTTCTCCGAAAAGGCCTCGGACAAGGAGACCCAGCTCCTCGCCGACAGCGAAAACAACGCCGGCTACATCGCGGGCGTGGACATGAGCGCGCAAAGCCCTGATGTCGCCAATATCCTCATCGACCTCGCCATGCGCGAGAAAATGAACGAATCCAACCTCTTCGCCAACCTGCTGATCCGCTCGTTCGAGCAGCGGGGCGTCCGCCTGCTGATGCCGCACCCCCACCGTTCGGCCAACTTCGTCGTCCTGCGGGCGCCTGACGTTCCGGCCGTGCTGATCGAGACCGGCTTTATTTCCAACCCCCGCGAAGCGCAGCTGTTGGATACAAACGCCTTCCACCGCAGGCTCGCCGCGGCCATCGTCAGCGGCATCAACGCCTACTTCCGAAAAATGGTCGCCCTCCAGTCGCACTGAAAAAACGCCATTGGAGTATTGTGAAACGCGGGACGAACTGCTATTGTTCCCCTGACTGGACTATGGACTCGCGATTAAGTTCTATAGTAAAGGTTTTAGCTACAAACGTCGTCAACGGTCTCCGTCCGGGGGCTTTCACCAAATAGAGGAAATAAATAAAATGAAACGTCTTAATCTGGCACTTTCCGTGCTCGCGATCCTTGGTCTTTCCGCCTGCGCTTACGGCACGAGCGGCGGTCAGCCTACCTGCAACGGCCGCATGGCCGGCTCCTGCGCCGCGCAAACGACAACGTCGCAGAAGAAAGAATCCAAGCATCACTGGCGTCACCACCGCGCCGAGGGCGCCATGAGCAAGGCTCTGCGTAAATAATCTCTTTCTTCAAGAGACAAAAAAGCCGCGTCCGCGATATTTTCTCCGGCGCGGTTTTTTTATGCGCGCCGCAACGCGGTACTTTTACATCCGCCGCAGCGCGGTACTTTTACATCCGCCGCAACGCGGCGATGCGCGATGACAAGTCCGAAGGCGCTGCCGGAAAACCTACTGGTTGAAGTCGTAGCGCGTCACGGCCGACGGCACGAGCATGTCATGACGCGACTGCCCCGCGATGCGGCGCGGCTCTTTATGCGGCAACGGCGCGACGTGGCCTTTCAGGTTGGCGATCATCACCGGATACCCCAGGCGTTCCGCCACGACCCGTTCCGCCACCGCCCAGTCGATTTTGTCTGCGCCCTGCCCCGCCGCAGCGATGATGGTTTTCTTCAGGCCGGGCGTGAGAGGCTTGATCTTGTGCGTGCCGCCGATCTCGATGTCGAGCCCCTGTGTCTTCGTCGGATCCGCTTCGAGATAGAGCTTCGGCCCGACCCAGCCGACGAGAATCGGCTGGTCAACGACCGTCACGTGCGTGCCGACGGGAACCATCCTGTAAAGCGCGGCGATGTCGGGCGCGTACATGCGCATGCAGCCGGAACTGACGCTACGCCCGACCGCCCACGGCAAATTCGTCCCGTGGATGCGGTATTCCGGCCAGCCGAGATAAAGCGCGAACGCGCCGAGCGGGTTGTCCGGCCCGGGCGGCACGGCGGCGGGCAGAAACGGCTCTTCCATGCGCATGCGCGGCGTCGGATACCAATAGGGATCGGCCTGCTTGCGGATAATGGTGGTATGGCCGAGCGGCGTCGAGAGGCCGTCGCGGCCGATGCCGATGGGAAACGTGACTGGCGGCCTGCCCGGCGTCCTGAAATAGAAAAGCCGCATCTGCGCGAGATTGACGACGATGCCATCCTGATGCGCGGTGCGCGGGATGAGCTTGAACGACGGGATGACGACGCTCGACCCCGGCACCGGCGTCCACGCGTCGACGCCCGGGTTGGCGGCGCGCATCTCGACGAAGCCGATGTTGAAATAGCGCGCCACGTCGAGCAGCGTGTCCTGCTCGCCGAGCGTATAGGTCTTCAGCTTGCCGACCGTGACCACGGCATGGGGCGGATAGGGCGGCAGCGGCAGCGTCTCGTCAACGTCGATGATCGGCGGCGGATCGGCGTCCGGATTGTAGAAGGGGCTGTTTTTCGAGACGGCGCCCTTCGCCGCGCCTTTCGCCGTCTTGCCGTTTTTGCCGCTGGCGGTTTTTTGCACAGCCGCGTTTGCGGCTAATTTCTGCGCGTCCGCGTTTGCGGCTAATTTCTGCGCGTCCGCATTTGCGGGCGCTTTAACGGCAGCCGCTTTTGCGGGTTCCGCGTTCAGCGGCCCTTTTTGCGCTGCCGCCTCTTTGACGGGCGGCGCAACCTGCGTCACAGGCGCGGCGGGCACAAGGTTCGCCGGACGGGGCTGCGGCAGGACGACGGCGGCGATGTCCGGCATCTTGAAGGCGTCGATCGAGAATATGCTCGCGCGCGCAGGCATGGCGCCCGCGAAAAGGAGCGCGACGGTCAGGGAACGGGCGAAAACTTTGCGCATGAACATTCAGTCTCCGAGGCATATCCCCAGCGAACGGGCTGTTTTCACCAGCGCGCCGCCAAGATCGACTTCCTGCTGGCTGGCGATGGCCTCCGCGATCGGCACGTCGATGACCTGCCGGTTCGACCAGGCGACCATGCGGTCGAATTTCCCCGCCGCGACAAGCTCCACCGCATGCACGCCGAAGGCCGCGGCCATCAGCCGGTCTTCGGGGATCGGCGCGCAGCCGCGCTGCACGTGGCCCAGCACCGTGACGCGCGTTTCGAACCCCGTCTTCTGCGCGATCTGGTCGCCGATGTAGTGGCCGATGCCGCCGTAGCGCTTCTCGCCGCCGAGGTGCTCGACCTGCAGAGCCTTGCCGTCGGCGGTCCTGACCGCCTCGGAGACGACGACCAGCGCGAAGTTGCGTCCTTCCTGATCGCGCACTTCATTGATTTTTTCGACCACCTTGTCGATGTCGTAGGGAATTTCGGGGATGAGGATGACGTCCGCGCCGCCGGCGATGCCCGCCGAAATCGCGATCGCGCCCGCGTCGCGGCCCATCACTTCCAGCACCATCACGCGGTCGTGGGAGGCGGCAGTCGGCTGCAACCTGTCGAGCGCCTCGGTCGCGACGTAGGCCGCGGTGACGAAGCCGACGGAATTCTCCGTCTTGCCGACGTCGTTGTCGATCGTCTTCGGGATGCAGACGAGCTTGATGCCGCCGCGCTCCGCCAATGTCTTCAGGATCGCCATGCTGCCGTCACCGCCGATGCCGATCAGCGCCTCGATGCCGAGTTCGCGGAAGCCGTCGATGATTTCCTGCGAGCGGTCCTTGAAAGAACCGTCCGGCATCGGGAATTTGAAAGGGTTGCCTTTGTTGGTCGTGCCGAGGATCGTGCCGCCAAGGCGCATGATCGTCGCGTCGAACATCTGGCGCGTCAGCACTTTATAGCGCAAGGGGCGCTCGAGCAGCCCCGCCGTGCCGTCCTCGATGCCGACGACCTCCCAGCCGAGCCTTGTGGCCGCATAGACCGCAGCGCGGATGATGGCGTTCAGTCCCGCGCAGTCGCCGCCGGAGGTCAGGATGCCGATGCGTTTTTTCGCGGGTGCGGGGGGAGGGTTCCGGCTCACGTTTTCATCCTTTCCGTTCAGGGCGGCGCTTTCTACGTAAGGTGCGCGCCTGCGGGAAATTATGCAACAAATAAAGCTTAAAACTAAACGCTTTTTCTGATATCATGCCCCCATAAAAACAAGGACATGTTTTCACCATGATGGCGGAAGAACAGGAAGATCTGCAAAAGGCCCTTGAGGAGCTCAAGACCGAGCACCGCGACCTCGACATCGTCATCCAGCAGTTGTCCGAAACGGTGCCTGTCGACTTTCTGCGCCTCAACCGCCTGAAGAAGCGCAAACTGTTCCTCAAGGACTCTATTTCCAAAATGGAAAGCATGCTCCTGCCGGACATCATTGCCTAGCCCCCGCGATATCATGTAGCATGGGCGCTAAAGATGATACTTCCCGTTCCATACAAAGATTGTGATTTAACAGAAAAAATGGTGGTGCGATGATGAAAGTCGAAGACTGGGAACAGAACCACATCAACAGCCTGACGCTCAAGCTTATTTTCGCCGCAACGCTGGCCACGCTCGCCGCCGCGGGGATATCGATGGCCATGCGCCACTTCGGCCTGCAGCAGATCCAGCCGGACCTGCTCTTCGCGCCGTGGAGCATCGCGCTCGTGATCGGCACGTCGGTCGCCTTCCATCAAGGCGTACTGGCGGAGCGGGCGCGCAACGAAAAACCCGAAGAAGAAAAGTAACCGGCGGAAGCGCGGCCTTTATAAAATCTCTTTCATCAGCGGCACGGTGACGGGGCGCTTCTGGCTGAGCGCGCGGCGGTCTGTCTCATCGACGACGCGGCGCATGGCGGCGAACGACCGCTCGATGCGCGGCACGATGAAGCCGATCACCCCTTGCGGCACGAAGACCTGCCGGTCGGAGAAAAGCTTGGCGAGGACGATTGCCATCAGCGCGTCGTCGGGCGAGCCGAGCGCGGCGGCGGGCGCGGCCATAAGGCGTGATTTCAAATCCGGCAAAACGAACGGCCATTCCGCCACCGGCTTTGCCGCCGTCAGCAGCATATGCGCCCCCTGCCCCTGCAGGAAATTGTAGAGGTGAAAAAGATGCTCTTCCTTTTCGCTGTCACCGATAAAGCGCATGGCATCGTCGATGACGGCCGGCAGAGGGCCTTCCTGCCGTTCCTGCATGGCCTCGACGCTCTCCATCTCCGCGGCGCCCGATTTCTGCCGCCAGACGGTGCAAAGGTGCGTCTTGCCGCTGGCGGGCGGGCCGGTGATCACGAACGCGGGGGCGGGCCAGTCGGGATATCTGTCGAGCCACGCCACGGCGGCGCGGTTGCAGTCCGACACCCAGAAATCCTCGCGCCCGAACGCGCCGCGCGTTTCAAGCGCGAAGGGAATCTGCTCCGGCGCGTTCATTGTATATTTGCGCCGCCTGCGGCAGCGGGCATGTTTACGCCGCCTGCGGTGACGGGAACGGTTGCGCCAGCAGCGGCGGGAACGGACGCGGCGTTACCGGCGGCAGGAATAGTTGCGCCGCCACCGGCGGCGGGAATAGTTGCGCCGCCACCGGCGGCGGGCGCGCTTTTGGCCAGCTTCAACTCGTAGACCGTCCTTTGCGTCGGCGCGTCGCTGCCGAGAACGGACGCGCCCACGTCCACCACCGGCCGGTCGATCACAAGCCCCTGCGCCGCCAGCGCCGCCCTGAGGGAGGAGAGGCTGCCGTCAAAGGAAATCGTGAACTGCGCCGCATGGGTGGTGAGGCCGGAAATCTCGATCGACAGCGGCGGCACGACGGCGGCGAGGCGCTTTTGCGCCTCCATCCACTGCGCGAAGCTGCCAAAGTCCATCATCGCGGCGACGGACATTTGAGCCGCCGCGGGCGCGGGTTCGTTGACGACGGGCACCGGCGCCGCAAGCGGCGTTTGCGGCATGGAAGAAGACACGGGCGCGGCATTGGGCTGCGGCGCTTCAAGGGCGCCGATCACCAGCGGAATGGCCTTTTTGAAGGACGCGGCGTCGTCGAACGTGCCGGAAACCGTCTGTAGCCGCGTGAAAGTGCCGTCCCTGTAAAGATAAATGTCCACGCCCCCGGCGTCGGGCGACATATGGGCGAGCAGCACGGCGACAGCGGTCGCGCTGTAGTTGGCGCGCAGTTCCTCGATCGTGCGGTAGTCGCCCTTCCATACGGCCTCGGGATCGCCGGAAGACACGTCCGTCAGGTCGCCGAGCGGCACGGTCACGGTCAGGCGCGGCTGCGGCCTGGATGTGCCCTTGTCCTGCCATGCATCGCGCCACGGGTTGGGGTCGTCCCACAAAATCCGGCTGCCGTCGGTCTGTTCGAGATAGGGCAGGACAAGAATATTGCGGCGCGCGGCAGGTACGGTTTTTGCGGGCGCGGTTTCAGCGGGCGCGGGCGCCACGCCGGACAGACCGGAAGCCATGTCCGTTCCCGCCCCCTCGTCCGTCGCGTCAGCGCTATCGGCCACGGACGCCGCCGCAGGCACGGCCGCAGCCGCAGGCGGAACGGGGCCCGGCGATGCCTGCACCACGCCAAGCCCTGCCGGAACGGTTATGTAATTAGAAAGCTGGGGCGTAAAGCGCACGGTAAAGTCCGCCACGTAGCGGTCGGAGGACATCTGCTCGTTGCTGATCTGGAAATCGCGCACGAGAGACTCGATCGTCGCGTCGTCCGGCACCTGATAGTTTTTGAAGGCGTCGGGCGTCATGGATTTTTCCGCGAGAAGCTCGAAAGCCGTCCGCTGCGCCGCGACAATCGCTTTCTCGCGGGCGACGACGGCGTTTTTATCGGTCTTGTCGACATGGATTCCCGTGACCGTCGGCGGCGGCGCGGCCTGTGCGTGCGCGGGCGCGGAAAATCCGGCTGCTGCCGCCAGAAAAGCCGAAAGCAGCAGGCAATATGCGAGGGAGCGGTGATTTAACATAGGTTTTCGCCTGTCAGGATGAAACAACCGGTTATGACTCTAGACCCGCCCTGTTTAAAAATCCAGCCTTCTGCGGAACAAAGTTGAGTTTCCGCCCGACAGAATAGTATCCTGAAGAGGGGAGTGACCAAAGGCGTGACGGCAAAACTCGCAAAACATGCAATCGCGGCGGCGGGCGTTTTCGCCGCCTTGCTCTTCTGGACATCCGCGGCGCGCGCCCAGAGCCAGCCCTTCCCGACGATGGCGCTGACGGCGCAGACCGCCTCCGTCGCGCTCGCCTCCGACATCCGCGTCATCGACGACCCCAAAAACGACCTTTCGTTCAGTCAGGTTCTCGCGGCTTATGAGCGGCAGGGCGGCAAGCCCGCCGCCACGGACGGGAAATTCGTGACGCCCGACGGCACGGCCCCCGCCTACTGGTTTCTCTTCACGGTGGACAACCGCGATCCCGTCCGCCAGCGCTGGAGGCTTGACCTCGGGCAGCGGCCCGACGGCACGACCGGCCTCGCCGACCGCGTCGCGTTCTTCTCCGCCGCCGCGCCCGGCCGCCCGCTGCTGATCGACGGACGGCTGGTCAGAGACAAGACGCAGGCCGAAGGACAGGAGAAAAACGCCGTGCCGCTGACGGCACCGACCGGCACGGCGACGACATACGCGCTCTACATCCAGCCCGCGGCGGGTGTGCCGCTGCGCTTCGCCCCCGCTCTCGAGGACGACGGCGCTTACAGCGACGCGCGGCAGCAATACAGGCCGGCCGCCAGCTTTCTCACCGTCGGCGCGGCCTGCCTCGCGGGACTGATGCTGTTTTTCCTGCTGTGGTACAAAAACGCCGTGCCCGCGCTGCTGCTCGCCTACGGGGGCGCGGAGTTGCTGCTCTACGCCTCCGGCGACGAAATCGTGCCGCAGGGCAACGACGCCGCCGCCGTCCACATCGCCCTGACCGCCGCCTGCGCCTGCGGTGCCGCGCTGCTGCTCGCGCAGCAGCTTTTCTTCTCCGGCGGGCGCAGGGCGGACTTGTCCTTGTGGATCGCCTCCGGCCTCGCCGCGCTGCTCGCCGCGCTCGCCGCCGCGGGGCTTGAACTGCCGGGTCTCGCCTGGCTCTCCCACATGCTGCTGCTGCGCGCCCTGCCCGTCGCCCTGCCCGCCGCGCTCGCCGCCACCGGCATAACCATGGCGGTGGCGGCGGAAGAAAAAGCCCCGCCCGCCCTCTACGCGCTCGCATGGCTCGTCGCAGCCGCCGGCGCGCTGCTCTGGAACACCGGCGTCGGCGCGCCTCTTGCGCTCGGCGCGCACCTGATCCTGCTCTCCGCCGCCGCCGTCACGCTCATGATCGCCCGCGACGCGCGCCTGCGGCGGCGGCAAAAGGCGGCGGCCGACAAGCGCCGCGAAGACCTCGAATTCCATAAGACCTCTGAAATGGCGCACGAGGCGCGGCTGCTCAATGTCATGCAGCGCGAGAAGGAGCTGATGGCTGACCTGCGTCGGCGCGAGGCCGAAAGGCTGAAAGCCCTGCAACAGGCCAAGGAGGCCGCCGACGGCGCGAACAGGGCGAAATCGGAATTCCTCGCCGTCATCAGCCACGAGATCCGCACGCCCCTGACCGGCATCATGGGCATGACGCGCCTTTTGCTCGGCACCGCGCTCGACGCGAAGCAAAAAGAATGGGCGGAAACGACGCAATACGCGGGCGAGGCGCTGCTCGGCCTGATCAACAACCTGCTCGACTTCTCCAAGGCCGAAGAAGGCAAGATGGAGCTGGAAAGCATCGGCTTCGACCTCCGCCGCCTCGTCGACAGCATGGTGATGCTGATGTCGGGCCGCGCCGCCGAGAAGAAAATATACCTCAGGACGGACATCGACGCCGCGACGCCGCTGCAGCTCAACGGCGACCCCGCGCGCCTCCGGCAGGTCCTGCTCAACCTCATCGGCAATGCCATCAAGTTCACCGAGCAGGGCGGCGTGACCGTCGCCGTGCGCCCGCAGGGCGAAGAGAACGGCAGGCCGCGGATCTATTTCGCCGTCACGGACACCGGCATCGGCATCGCGCCCGAGGCGCAAAAAAAACTCTTCCAGCCCTACCAGCAGGCCGACGCCGCGACGGCGCGGAAATTCGGCGGCACCGGCCTCGGCCTCTCCATCTCGAAAAAACTCGTCAACGCCATGGGCGGCGACATCCGCCTCGACAGCGCGGCGGGCAAGGGCACGACCTTCTCCTTCGTCCTCGCCTTCTCGCGCGCCGAAGGAGGAATAACGGCGGAAACGGCGCAGCCGCCCGCCGCGCAAGCCGCCGCCCCTGCGGCGCAGGCCCCGTCTGAATCCGCGCTGCACGTCCTGATGGTCGACGACAACGCCGTCAACCAGAAGGTCGTCGCGGGCATGCTCGAAAAGGAAGGCCATGCCGTCAGCGCCGCAAGCAGCGCCAAAGAAGGGCTCGCCCTCCTGCAGGATGGACCCTTCGACGTCGTGCTGATGGACATGGAGATGCCGGAAACCGACGGCCCCGCCGCCACGCGCCTGATCCGCGCCCTGCCGGACAAGGCGAAGGCGGACGTCCCCGTCATCGCCATGACCGCCAACGTCGGACGCGAGGACATCATGCGCTGCCTCGACGCGGGCATGAACGACTATTGCGCCAAGCCGATCAACCCCGACAAGCTGAACGCCATCCTCTCGCGCATCACGCGGCGCGCGCCCGCCGCCCGCGTCACGCCCACGGTCAGCCCGCAACCGCCCAAAGCGCGCAAGACGGTGCCGGACATCAACAAGGAAGATACGGTCGAGCGGGTTGAACTCAAACATCACGAGGAAGACGCCCCCGTATCCGCCCCCGCGCCGCGCGGCGCGGCGGCGGACATGGATCTGCTCGATACCGCCGCGCTCGGCGCGCTCAGGGAGAGCCTCGGCGCGGAACATCTGGAAGCGCTGCTGAAAGACTTTTACGAGAAGGCCGAAGGGCTGATCGGACAGGCGGAAAAGGCCGCCGAGGCGCGCAGCGTCAAGGCGCTTACCGCCTGCGGCCACGACCTCGCGGGCATGGCGTCGAACTTCGGCTTCAAGGCGCTGGGCGAGATCGCGCGGCAGATCAACCGGCTCGGACGCGACGAAGCGGGCGCGGGCGCCATCGCGCCCAAAGTCGCGCAGTTGCGCCCCGCCTACGACGAAAGCCGCGCCGCCCTCGAAAGCTGGCGCGGCGGCGCGTAAAGATCAACCGACGATTTCGCTGTCCTTGAAGAAGAGGGAAATTTCCATCTTCGCGTTCTCCGGACTGTCGGAGCCGTGCACCGAGTTCGCCTCGATCGATTCCGCGAATTCCTTGCGGATCGTGCCGGCATCGGCGTTGGCGGGGTTGGTCGCGCCCATGATCTTGCGGTTGGCGGCGACGGCATCCTCGCCTTCCAGCACCTGCACCACGACGGGGCCGGAAGTCATGAACTTCACCAGATCGCCGTAAAACGGACGCTCCTTGTGGACGGCATAGAACTGCTCCGCCTGTTCTTTCGTCATGCGGATGCGCTTTTGCGCGACGATGCGCAGGCCGTTTTCCTCGAACTTGGCGTTGATCTTGCCGGTGAGGTTGCGGCGGGTGGCGTCTGGCTTGATAATCGAGAAAGTGCGTTGCGTTACCATTGTCGGTCTCCTGCTTGAAAAATCCGGGGAGACTTTATATACGTTCTTCCGCGCCAAAAGGCAAGTATGGGAAAAACCTACATTTTGAACTGGCGTTTCGGCTTCGGCGCGGGCGCCGGCAGGCGCTTGGCATCAGGCGGCGCCATCTCCGGATAGCCGTAGCGGCTCTCCATCTTGCCCTCTTCGTAGGTTTTGCCGATATCG
Organism: Alphaproteobacteria bacterium; assembly: GCA_018971405.1. Lineage (GTDB taxonomy): Bacteria > Pseudomonadota > Alphaproteobacteria > Micavibrionales > UBA2020 > PALSA-926. The sequence goes on from JAGXAX010000009.1 coordinate 13,402, forward strand.
ATGATGAGCCTCGGCTCCAGTTTCTCGCCGCCGGTCAGGCCGGAGAGGTTGACTGCGACGTCCGCTTTGGCCGCCTCCTGATGGATTTTTTTGTAGCCGGGCAGCTCGACGATGTCGCCGGCGCTGAAATCCGCGTGCGCGCCGGAAACCGCGATCGGAAACGTGCGCCGTAGAACGAGATTGCCCGCTATCAGCATTTCATTGATCGCATCCTGCCGGTCTTCGGGACGGTGCATCACGCCCGCCAGCTCGTTGAAGATGTTCGTGCAGTTTACCCTGACGCAGGGCTCGATCTTGCCCGCAAGCTCCGACAGCGCGAGGTCCAGCACGTCCAGATAACATTCCTGCCGGTGCGGACTCTCGTGCGCCTCCTCCAGCAGGGCCCTGATCATCTGGCTCGGTTTTTTGTCCTGTTCCATAGCTGCAATCCTTTTTCCTGCGCGGGCGGATGCGGAAATCGCTCCCTGACCGCTATTCTGGTTTTTATATTATATTTTATGGCTAATGTCAATATATTCTGTAAATAAATAACCTCATTAATCTTTTGTCTTGTCTTAATTTTTATCTTATAAATCAATCTTGTAACTTAAATCATCGGGCGTTGCGTGACTTTATCCCTGCGTAAAATGAACATCAGCCATTTCCGCTGCTACGACGCGGCGCGAATCGACCTGACCGGCGGCGCGCACGGCAACATCGTCGTCCTGACCGGCCCGAACGGCGCGGGCAAGACCAACATCCTCGAAGCCGTCAGCCTGCTCGTGCCGGGCAAGGGCCTGCGCGGCGCCGACGCCCCCGACATCAAAAACCGCAATGCAGGGCCGGAAGACCTCTGGGCCGTCGCCGCCGAGATCGAGACCGCGGACGGCGAAACCGTGCGCGTCGGCACCGGCCTCGACCGCGAAACGCAGCGCAGGCGCGTGCGCATCGACGGTGAAAACGTCAAAAGCCAGAACGCGCTCGGCGCGCTCTTCGCCGCCGTATGGCTGACGCCGCAAATGGACCGGCTGTTCCTCGAAGGCGCGAGCGCGCGGCGGAAATTCCTCGACCGGCTCGTCGCCGCCTTCGCGCCGGAGCACACGGCAAGCCTCAACCGCTACGAAAAGGCCATGCGCGAGCGCCTGCGGATTTTGCAGGACGCCCGCTCCGCCGATCCCGCGTGGCTCGAAGCGCTCGAAGCGCGAATGGCGGCGGAGGGCGTCGCCGTCGCCGCCGCGCGGCGGACGCTGGCCGAACGCCTGCAAGGCCACGCCGCAATTTTAAGCGCGAAGGCGCCTTTGTTTCCGCAGCCTGTCCTGTCGCTCGACGGCTGGACGGAAAACGAAATC
>JAGXAX010000251.1 GCA_018971405.1 Alphaproteobacteria bacterium
GAGCAGGATCAGCAGCGGCATGGAGCGCATGACCGGCGTGTTGTAAAAGGCGTGCGCGGCGAAATGCTCCATCAGCGCGTCGCCGTTGCCAAAGCAGTGGACGTTATAGACCTGCGGCGATTTGCCCAGTTCCTTCAGGGCGCGAGCACGGTCGTCCGCGCTGTCGTCGACGACGAAGACGGTGTATTTCCGTTCCGCCTCCGTGCCGGCGGCGGCGATGTAGGATGCTTGCATGGACATGGCGCTTCCTCCTTTTCGGGTCAGTTTTTGGCGATCGTGAACTAAAAGACGGAGCCCTGGCCCGGCGCGGATTCGACCCATATCCTCCCGCCGTGCATCTCGACGACCTTGACGCAGGTGGCAAGCCCGATGCCGGAGCCCTCGATCTGGTCCTGTCCGTGCAGCCGCGAGAAGGCCTTGAATATTTTCTCCTGATATTTTTTGTCGATGCCCATGCCGTTGTCACGGATGGAAAACCTGTAATGCGTGCCGGCGTCCGCGCAATCCGCATGCACCAGCGGCGCACGGTCCGGGCTTCTGTATTTCAGCGCGTTGTTGATCAGATTCTGGAAGAGCTGGCGGATGCGCGTCGGATAGACGACGGCGGTCGGCAGGTTTCCCACCGTCACCCTGCCGCCGGTTTCCTCCGTGATGGTGGCGAGATCCTCGGCCACGCTCTCCGCCAGAGCCTTAAGGTCGGTCGGCATCTTTTCCTCCTGATTGTGCAGCGTGCGCGAATAGGCGAGCAGGTCCTCGATCAGGCGCTGCAGGCGACGGACGTTCACCTGCACGCGGTCGATGTAGCCCTTGCAGTCCTCGCTCAAATCCGCCGCGCCTTCCTCCTGCAGCAGGTCGCAGTAATAGGAGACGCGCGTGAGCGGCGCCTTGAGGTCGTGCGAGGCCGTGTGGGTGAATTCCGACAGGGCGGCGTTGACCTCTTCGAGCTGCTTCCGGTAGGCGCGCACCTGGTCTTTCAGCCGCGCGCGGTCGACGGCGTTGAGCAGGCGCTGCAAAAAGTAGCCCCCGGTGACCGTCGCCTTGGGGAAATAATCGTGCGCCCCCGCCTGTAGCGCCGCTGCCGCCGTCGCCTCCGTGCCCTTGTCGGTGACCATGACGATCGCCGCGGCGGGGCCGCCGCCGAAGGCCTTTTGCCACGCCTGTATGAAAGTGAGCCCGTCGGCGTCCGGCAGGGCGTAGTCGAGGATGATGCAGTCGGGCGGTGATTTTTTGCAGGTTTTCAGCCCTTCGCAGGCGCTCGCCGCCTCGCGGATATCGAAGCGCACCTGCCGGTTCCGCAGCAGCAGGCGGCGGTAATAGTCGCGGTCGTCGTCGTTTTCGTCGACGATGAGTATCTTGAGCGTGACGGCGCCTTCCGCAGGCGCGGCGGCGGCGGTTTTTTGCACTGCACCCGTCATGTCACCTCTCCGTGAAGGCCGTGGAAGAGGCCTTCTGGATCGGTTTCAGCAGGTACTGCAGGATGGTCTTGTTGCCGGTGACGATGTCGGCCATGACAGTCATGCCCGGCAAAATCCTGTTTTCCGGGTCGCCGCCGACGAAGGAACTGTCGAGCATGACCTTTCCCTGATAGAAACGCGCGCCGTCGGGTCCCTCGAACGTGGTGGCGGAAAGTGCGGTGAGACGGCCAGACAGCCCGCCGTAGCGCGAGAAGTCGTAGGCGCTGAACTTGACCTGCACCGGCTGGCCGACGCGGATATGCCCGATGTATTTCGGCAGGATCTTGAGACTGACGACCAGCTTCTCGCCGGTCGGCACGATGTCCATCAGCGGCTGCCCCGGCTGCACGACGCCGCCGATGGTGTTGACCGTCAGCCCCTTGACGATGCCGGTGACGGGCGCGCGCACGTCAAGCCGTGCCACCTGGTCTTCCAGCTTGCCGATAAGATCATGGTTCTGGTCGGCCTCGGCGTGCGCCGCGTCGAGGCGCTGCTGCGCGTCGTTGACCTGCTCCGCCGCGAGCGAGGTAAGCCGCGTCTGGTATTCCGCGAGCGCGTCGCCGGCCTGCGCGATCTGCGCCTCAAGGCTGGCGACGTCGCCCTGCTGCTGGTTGTACTGCTGGCGGGTCTCCAGCAGCCGGACGTCGGCCACCAGCTTCTCCCTGTTCAGCGCGGCGAGGCGCGAGAGCAGGTCGCCCGTCACCGCGAGGTTGCTTTGCGCCGCCGTCAGCTGCGCCTGCAGGACGCCGATCTCCTGCCGCTTCTGGCTGATCTGGTCGGCGATGACGTCACGGCCCTTTTTCTTCGCCGCCGCCATGCTGGCGAATGAGTCCTGAAAATTGCGCGCCATGCGGGGATGCCCCTTGGCGAGCGCGGCGAAATCCGGCGCGCGCCCGTCGATGAAGGCGCGCAACTCCTCCGCCTGCAGCGCGAGGGTCGTCTGCTTGATCTCGGCGCTGTCGAGATCTTTCTTCGCGTCGCTGCCGTCGAAGCGCAGCAGCACCTGCCCGCGGCGCACGCGCTCGCCTTCATGGACGAGGATGGCCGAGATGAGGCCGCCGTCGAGGTTCTGCACGGTCTGCTGGTAGCCGGCGGGAATGACCTCGCCCGGCGTGCGCGCGATCTCGTCGACATGCACGCTGCCCGCCCACGCCATGAAGGCGAAGACCGACAGGCTGATGACGATCATCGTGTGGCGGACGATGTCGGGGCTCGTCGCCTCGCGCAGGCGGATGGACTGCGAGAGGTAGCGCGTCTGGCGGCTGTGCGGAACCGCTTCCATCCGGTGTTGCGGCGTCATCATGCGATCTCCTTCTCTTCCAGGGGAGGCAAAACCGTTTTGCCCACGGTGCGCGGCGCTGCGCCGCGGCGCAGCTCGACGATCAGGTCCGCCGTTTCAAGCATGTCGTCGCGGTGCGTCACCATGATGACGGTGCGCTT
>JAGXAX010000252.1 GCA_018971405.1 Alphaproteobacteria bacterium
CGCTGGCCTCGCACCCGAGCTTCGACCCCAACGTCTTTTCCGGCGGGATTCCGGCGGACCTGTGGGAGGAGCTGCTCTCCGACCCCGCCGACCCGCTGACCGACAAGGCCGTGACGGGGCAGTATCCGCCCGGCTCGACCTTCAAGATCGCGGTGGCGCTGGCGGCGCTCGAAAGCGGCGCCATCAACGCCAATACGCGCATTTTCTGTCCCGGCTTCTACAAGCTCGGCAACCATACCTTCTATTGCGACACGCACCACGGCAGCCTCGACGTCGTCGGCGCGATCCGCGAGTCCTGCGACGTGTTTTTCTACGAGACCGGCCAGCGCACCGGCATCGACGTCATCGCCAAAATGGCGCACCGTCTCGGGCTCGGGCAAAAGCCCGGCCTCGACCTGCCGGACGTCGCGAGCGGGCTCGTCCCGACCAGGGCCTGGAAGACGCAGCGCTACCGCGAGCGCTGGCAGGAGGGCGAAACGCTGATCGCCTCCATCGGGCAGGGCTACGATCTCGCCTCTCCCCTGCAACTGGCGACGATGGCGGCGCGCGTCGCCAACGGCGGTTTCGCCGTGACGCCGACGCTGCTCCGCGCGATCGACGACGCGGAAAAAACCCCGCCGCCGCCCGCGCCGATCGGCCTTTCGCCCGCGCACCTCGCGCTGGTGCAGAAGGGGATGGAGGAGGTGGTCAGCGACCCGCGCGGCACGGCGCACAGCTCGCAGATCACGACGCCGCCCTATTCGATGGCGGGCAAGACCGGCACGGCGCAGGTGCGGCGCATCACGGCGGAAATGCGCCGCGAAGGATTGAGCAGGCTGAAATTGCCGTGGAAATTCCGCGACCACGCGCTGTTCGTCGGTTACGGGCCGGTGAACAAGCCCGCCTATGCCGCGGCGGCGATCGTCGAGCACGGCATCTGGGGCGCACTGACCGCGGCGCCGCTGGTGCGCGGCGTCTTGCTCGCGGCGATGCAGCGCGACCCGCGGCTGATCCGCACCGTCGACGCGGCCGAAAGGGAGCACGCGAAGAAAAAAGCGGAGGAGAACGGCTTATGAGCACGGGCAGGGGCATCGGACAGGACCACCTGAGCATCCCTGAAAAGCTGCGGCTCGTCAGCTGGCCGCTCCTTCTGCTGGTGACGCTGACGGCCTGCATCGGCTTCGCCTCTCTTTATTCCGCGGCGGGCGGGCACATGGCGCCCTGGGCGGGCAAGCAGGCGGCGCGCTTCGTCTTCGGCCTTTTCGGCCTCGTCGTCGTCGCGCTGATCGACATCCGCGCGTGGATGAAGATGTCTTATCCGCTTTATGCGCTCGGCATTCTGCTGCTGGTCTACGTCGACATCCGCGGGCATATCGGCATGGGGGCGCAGCGCTGGATCAGCCTCGGCTTCCTCGAACTCCAGCCCTCGGAGGTGGTGAAGATCACGACGGTGATGGCGCTCGCCCGCTGCTTTCACGCCGCCACTGCCGAGGACGTGAGGAACCCCCTTTTTCTGCTGCTGCCGCTCGCGCTGGCGGCATTGCCCGCAGGGCTGGTCGCCATCCAGCCCGACCTCGGCACGGCGTTGACCATCGTGCTGGTCGCGGGCGGGATCTTCTTCCTCGCGGGCGTGCCGTACTGGATGTTCGGCGCGGTCGTTTCCGCCGGTCTTGCCGCCCTGCCGGTCCTGTGGCACTTCATGCACGACTACCAGAAAAAGCGCATCCTCGTCTTCCTGCATCCCGAGCGCGACCCGCTCGGCGCGGGCTACCACATCATGCAGTCGAAGATCGCGCTCGGTTCCGGCGGCGTCTTCGGCAAGGGTTTTTTGCACGGCAGCCAGAGCCACCTCGACTTCCTGCCCGAAAAGCAGACCGATTTCATCTTCACCCTCTTCGCCGAGGAGTGGGGGCTGATCGGCGGCTTGACGCTGATGGCGCTGTTCATGGCGATCATCGCCTACGGCTATTTCATCGCCCTCAACTGCCAGAACCAGTATGCGCGGCTGCTCGGCCTCGGGGTGATCGTCAATTTCTTCGTCTATATTTTCATCAATATAGGGATGGTCATGGGGCTCCTGCCTGTGGTAGGAGTTCCCCTGCCGCTGGTCTCGTACGGCGGCACGGCGATGCTCTCCGTCCTCTTCGGCTTCGGGCTTTTGATGTCGGCGCACGTGCATCGCGACGTGAAGTTCACCAGAACGGGGCTCGACCCCGCCTGAACGGAAAAGCATGAAGACGAAAAAGACCGCGAAGAAAAAGACAGCGAGGAAAAAACCGGCCGCGGGAAAAACGGCGGTGAAGAAACCGGCGGCGAAAAAGCTCCTGCAGGCGGGCGAGCCCGCGCCGTTCCGCGTCGAGAACGCGGGCGGGAAGACGGCGGGACTGGTGATCTGCGACCATGCGAGCTTCCGCGTGCCGCGCGCCCTCAAGGACATGGGGCTGAAGAAGAACGCCCTCAAAAAGCACATCGGCTGGGACATCGGCGCGGAGGACGCGGCGCTGCATATCGCCCGCGCCTTCGGCATGCCGGCGGTGATCGCGCAATATTCGCGCCTCGTGGTCGACCTCAACCGCGCGCCGGACTACCGCGAATGCATGCCGGAGACGAGCGACCACGTCAAGATTCCCGCCAACGCCGGTCTCGCGAAAAAAGGCAAGGACGGCCGGCTCGCCGAAATCTACTGGCCCTATCACAAGGCGGTGGCGCGGTTGACCGACCGCCAGGCCGGAGGCCGGACAGACCAAAAATTCGCGGCGAAAAAGACGCCGCTCCTGCTCTTCATCCACAGCTTCACCCCGCGCATGGACGGGCAGCAAAGGCCGTGGCACATCTCCATCCTGTGGAAAAAGGAAGAAAAAATCGCCAAAAAAGTGGTGCGCGCCCTCCGGCAGGCGCACCCCGAACTGCTGG
>JAGXAX010000253.1 GCA_018971405.1 Alphaproteobacteria bacterium
AGACGCTGCGGCCGGAGCGCATCGCGCTGTTCGGCTACGCGCATGTGCCGTGGTTCAAGGCGCACCAGAAGAAGCTGGAGGCTTTTCCGCTGCCCGGCGCGCCGGAGCGGCTCGAAATGGCGGAGGCGGCGCGGAGCGACCTGATCACGCAAGGCTATGTGCCGGTCGGCATCGACCATTTCGCGCTGCCGGAGGACGATCTCGCCGTAGCGCTGAAAGAGCGCCGCCTGCGCCGCAACTTTCAGGGCTACACGGCCGATACGGAGGAATATCTGCTCGGTTTCGGCCAGACCGCCATTTCGGATTACGGCGATGCCTACGTGCAAAACACGGCGCTGAGCCGCGACTACCGTGAAACGGTTGAAAGCGGCGCGCTTCCCGCCGTCAAGGCTTGCCTGCTTTCGGCGGAGGACGTTTACCGCCGCGCCGTGATCGGCGAGGTGATGTGCTATGGCACGGCCGATCTGGCGGCGCTGGCGGACGGCGCGAGATGGGCCGCGAAAACCTGGGCGCAGGCCGAACCGGCGCTGAAAACTTATGCCAGCGACGGGCTTGTGACGCTGAACGGGAAAACTGTCGCGATCACGGAGACGGGCCGTCCGCTGACGCGTCTTATCGCAAGCGCCTTCGACGCATACCTGCGGACGGACGATGCCGCGCCCGCGCCGCGCCACGCGCAGGCCGTTTGACGCGCTCCTGGCGCGCGGGCCTATTTTTCAGGAATTGACCTGTATCAAGAGCGGGGGAGGCGGTTCGTCGTCAAATAGAAGAATAAGAGGTGCATCATTCAGGGCATGTCGAGAATTTCGGTGGTTGCGGTGGAGCGGCACGCGGCGCGGCTGTTCAGCCGTCAGGAGGGCGGCATCGCCCTGCGCAGCGAGATCTTTGCCGCTGCGGCGGGCGGTTCCTTCGCGCAACAAGTCGCAGCGTGGCTGGAGAAGAAAGTGCCGCCTGCGCCTTCCGGCCGTCTGGTTCTTTTCGGCGCGCCGTCGATGCTACAGGCCCTGCACCGGACGATCGGAAACCCCCTTTGTGCACAGGTGATCGCCGAGATCCATCGCGATCCCGCGGCGCTGTCGCCGGAGGAAATGCGGAGGGAGCTTGAGAAGATTCTCTGGTTTTAAAACGTCAGGTCGTGGGAAATTTCACGGTTTGCGCGCAGTTTTTGCAGTCCGTCGCGCGGCAGGAGCCGCGGCATTCGTTCTGTACGGCGCTGCAATGGCCGCAGCTGTAGTCGATCAGGCGGTCGAAGCTGTCGATGGTGATTTCCGGCCCGTGAACCGTGACGCCCGCCGCCTTGAGCTGCGCAAGGGCGCGGGAAAAAGTCTCCGACTTCATGCCGAGGCGCTGGGCGGCCAGGGATTTGTCGTAAGGGAAGAGGAATGTGCCGCCGGTGCCGATCATGTCCGATGACAGCTGCAGCAGCAGGCAGCCGACGCGTTGCGGCGCGTCCATGAGGATCTTGTGCTCGTTCTCGATCTGCAGCTTGTGCATCTCGCGTGACATTGAGGCCATGAGGCGCGTGGTGATGTCGATGTTTTCGCGCGCGCGCGCCTTCAGGGTTTTTGCGGGGATCTCGATCAGGCTCAGTTCTTCCGCCGCCTCGGCCGAAACGGGATAATCCGCGTTGTCGAAAATGGCCGCTTCGCCGAACACGTCCCCGCGCGTGAAGACGGCGACGATCGCCTCTTCGCCCTCAGCCGTGCCGCGATAGAGCTTGCACCAGCCGCGCAGGATAACGAAGAGCCGGTCGGCCTTGTCGCCCTGATGGAAAAGGTTTTGCCCTTTTGCGTAATTTTTGACCGCCATCGCCGCCCGGAAAGCCGCCATGTCCGGCTCCGGCAGTCCGGCGAAGAAGCTCAGCCCGCGTAAAAATGCATCGTCGGGCGTGGGGGTGGATTTAAACATGGCGTCATGTCTTTCTCGTTATTCAGAAAGAAAGTTACTCCGTCAGGATATTTTTGTCTAGCAGGGCGGCTTTATATAAATATGTAAAATATAATCATCTTTTACCCGATGACGAAGAATGGCTTCGAGCAGGCTATTTGCACCTCGCCGGAGGCCACGTTGGAAACTCCACGACCGGACAGTGGCGGCAGGGAGAGGTTGTCAGCCGGATAGCGACACTTACCCTTGATGGTGATTTTTGCGGGTTCGAGGACGAAGACGGAGAAGGTTCCGCGCAGCGCGACCCTGTGCCTTCCTGCCTGAAAGAAGCGGATGCAGGGGCGGTTCTTCGCGTCATAGAGGACGGTGCATGAAGGTTTGCGGCGCTTCTTGAGGAAGGCGTAAATTTCCCCGAAATTGGCAAGCTCGTGGTCTTTCCGTGCGTCGAGGAAGCCGAAAACATGCAGCTCGCGCCAGTCGCCGGAGCGGATGGCCTCTAGACAGAAGCGGAGGTCGGTCAGGTCCTGCTTCTTTTTAAAGGCGACCGGCACGGATTTCGGCGGGCGGCCTGAATCGCCGTCGCCCGCCCACAAGACAGGCTTGAAAGCGAAGGCCCCGCCGCCGTCGACGGCCACCTGCGGCACACCCGCCAGCCTCAGCGGGCTTAAGAGCACCGGACGCAGGACGTTCTTTTGCAGCGGGCCGACGAGGATGAGGCGTTCCGCATCGATGTCGTGTCTGGAGCGATTCATGCGGCGTGTAATTTGCGAATGCCTTTTTGAAAAAATGGTGGACCCTGGGGGATTTGAACCCACGACCTACTGATTAAGAGTCAGCTGCTCTACCAACTGAGCTAAGGATCCACTGCGGGATTGTTATAATACGCGATACCTTTTTTGTCGAGTCTTTGAGACGACAAATCGGAAAAAAAATGCCTCGCCGGCTCCGGCGTGTTTATGCCTGCGCGATGGCAGCGTCAACTATCTGAAAATCAAC
>JAGXAX010000254.1 GCA_018971405.1 Alphaproteobacteria bacterium
GGCTTCCTCGTAAGTATAGGTTTTAACGATGTCGTCGTCGCCCTGCGTGACCAGCACAGAGCTATCGTTGACATAGGCGCTGCAAGTCGTCTGGAACGTGCGATCCGGCCCTGCGGAGATGATGGCGATGACAGTGGAGGCCGCCGCCGGACTGGTGCTCGGCGTTCCCGTGCCTGTCAGCATGCCTATGCCGGTTCCTTGCTCGTTGTTGCGGCATGAACTCGACGGGGTGTTATTGGAACCCACCTTCCAGACGCAATAGCCGTAGTCCGTGCCCCACGGGTCCTGCAGCGGCGCGCCGATATCGTCCGGCACAAGGCCGCCGCCCGCCGGGCCACTGCCCGCGCGCCAGCCCGCAGGCTTGACCGTGCCAGTAGTGGGGCTGTCGCAGTCGCCGTTGTTAGCCAGATTGACCGCGTTCATGATGATGATGCTGCCGATCGACTGCATCTGCGATTTGGCGGAGGTCACGTTGTTGACCCGCACCATGCTCGACATCGGGCCGGAAATGGTCTGGTACAAGACGACGCTGAGCACGCCGGCGATCGCTATGCCAGCCAGAAGGACGGTGAACACGCTCCCTCTCTGGGAACGCGCGCGCGCCTGATCCAGATCTTTCATTTCTCTGCGCACAACCCTCAGAATCCCGCTTTTTTCCCCAAGACCGCAGAACGATCCGACAGCATCACTTTAATATATAGCCCAACATTATAATTTTAGGGAAGTTGTATTAATTTTATATAAATACAATGCAAAACAATGCGTTAAATGATTACGTGAAGAAGACGCATAAGCCACGCGTTCAGGCCGACACGCTTTGCCGTATTGCATCTCCAAGCATGCCGAATAGCCGCCCCCGCGCGCTTGCAGCGCGATGGCAGAGGGTGATCTCCCGTCCGAAAGAGGGGTTTTGTAATGGCACGTAGCGAACCCTGTCGTCGTCGCGCACCGCCATTTTAGGCATCAGCGTCACGGCGTCGCCCATCGCCACCATCTGCCGCAGCGTTTCGAGGCTGGTGGCGCGGAACCGCCCCGATTCCCCGGTGCCGATCGACTGGCAGATTTCCAGCGCCTGCGCGCGCAGGCAATGGCCTTCATCGAGCAGCAGCAGGTCGAGTTTCGCCAGTTCCGCGTCGGTGAGGGATGTTTTTTGCGCCAAGGCATGCCCTGCCGGCATGGCGACGTAAAAAGGCTCGTGAAACAAGGAAATGCTGACGATCCCCTGCTGGCGCACCGGCGCGGCGATCAGCGCGCAGTCGAGTTTTCCCGCTTCCAGCATCTCCACCAGCAGGGCGGTTTTTTCCTCCACCAGCTGCAATTTTATCTTCGGCAGGGCCTGCTTGACCGGCCCGACGCAGCGCGGGAAAAGATAGGGCGCGAGCGTTGGAAACGCGCCAAGGCGCACGTCCCCCGCCAGCGGGTCGCGTTGCTCTTTGGCGATGCGGCGGATGTCCTCCGCGCCCTGCAGCATCTGCCGCGCCCGCGCCGCGATCTCCGCTCCCCCAGCCGTGAGGCGCACATGGCGGTTGTTGCGCTCGAAGAGCTGCACGCCGAGCGTCTCCTCCAGCTTTTTGATCTGGATGCTCAGTGTGGACTGACTGACATGGCAGCGCGCAGCGGCGCGGCCGAAATTGTTTTCTTCTGCAATAACAGTGAGATATTCCAGATCACGCAGGTTCATATGATTTATAATATCTATTAGATTTATATAATCAATATATTTTATAAATTTATAACGCCATGGGATACTGAAAAGAGATGGGCAACCGCTCTTCGCTCAACATCACAAACAGGAGATACGCATGCTTGGCATCGGACAAAAATTCCCCGCTTTCGCGCTGAAAGCGACCGTTTCGACGGACATCAAAACCGCCTTCACCGGCATCACCGACAAAACCTACGCCAAAAAATGGCAGGTGGTGTTTTTCTGGCCGAAAGACTTCACCTTCGTCTGCCCGACAGAGATCGCCGAATTCGGCAAGCTCGAAAAAGAATTCAAGGACCGCGACGCGCAGGTGCTCGGCGTTTCCATCGATACGGAATTCGTCCACCTCGCCTGGCGGCTGAACCACAAAGACCTCGACAGCCTGCCCTTCCCCATGCTGGCGGACGTGAAGCGCGAGCTTTCCGGCGCGCTCGGCATCATCGATCCGGCGGAAGGCGTGGCGCAGCGCGCGACGTACATCGTCGATCCCGAAGGCGTCATCCGCTTCATCATGGTGACGGATCTCAACGTCGGCCGCAACGTCAAGGAAGTCTTGCGCGTGCTCGACGCCCTGCAAACCGACGAGCTTTGCCCCTGCAACTGGCAAAAAGGCGAAGCGCCGATCAAGGCGGCTTGAAGAAAAGGGGAAATGCCATGACACAAGCAACAGTCCTGCAAAATGACGCTGCAAGCAATGTCGAAAGCCTGCGCGCGCAGCTCCCCGGCTACGCCAGAGACACGCGGCTCAACCTCGGCATCGTCCTTACCGACGACGGCGCGCCGGATTTAAGCCGCGCGCAAATCCTCGGCGTCGCGCTGGCCTCGGCCTATGCGACGCGGCAGGCGGACGTCATCCGCGCCGTCGCCGCCGAAGCAGCGGAGGTCTTGTCGGAAGCGGAAACGGAGGCCGCCAAAGCCGCCGCGGCCGTGATGGCGATGAACAACGTCTACTACCGCTTCATGCACGAGGTGGAAGACGCGGAACTGCAAAAACTGCCGCCGAAACTGCGCATGAACATCATCGGGACGCACGGCATCGCCAAAGCCGACTTCGAGCTTTACTGCCTCGCCGTCTCGGCGATCAACGGTTGCGGCGCCTGCCTGGCGTCGCACGAGAAGACCCTGCGCAAGCACGGCCTCTCCGCCCAGCCGATCCAGAGCGCGGCGCGCATCG
>JAGXAX010000255.1 GCA_018971405.1 Alphaproteobacteria bacterium
TGCCGACGCGACCCTGCAGCCACGCCGCCAGTTCCGGTTTGTTTTTCCGTACCGAATCCCAAAGTGATCCCGTCCGCGCATGGCTCAAATCGAACAATTCTTCTTCCGACAGCCCGGCCAGCGGCGACTTCAACAGGGCCGCCAGCGTCAGATCATCGTTCGGCAATAGCGCGAAATGCGCCAGCGCGAGCAAGTCCATCACCGCGATTTCCTGCGTCAGCACCATGCGGTCCACGCCCGCCACCGGCACATCATGGCTTTTGAGTTCGCGCATCAGCCACTGCACCAGCGGCCCGCGCGACTGGACGAGAATGAGAATATCTCCCGCGCGGACCGGGCGCGCGCGCGCCGCCAGCATCTCTTTCGTATCCAGCCAGCCTTTGATCGTGGAGGCGATTTTCTTCGCCAGACGCGCGGCGGCATTGTCGCCCGCATCGATATCCACCGGCATCCGCCACGGCGCAACCTCTTCCTTCTTTTCCGTTTTGATCAGCGGCCACAACTCGACCATCCCCGCCTGCCCCTTGCGCCACGGCATATGCAGCACGTCGCGCTCGGCCACACCCTTGCGCGCGGCAGGGTCTTTGAAGACGCCATCCACAACTTCCAGCACAGCGCGCGTCGAGCGGAAGGAATATTCGAGAAACACTTCCCAGCCGCTTTGCATTTCGAGCACGCGTGCGCTGAAAAACGCCTGCATCCGCGCAAATTCATAGGGATCCGCGCCCTGAAAGCTGAAGATCGACTGTTTCTCGTCGCCGACGACGAACAGCGTGCGCGTCACGTCCTCGTGCGATCCGCTTCCGGAGAAAAACTCCCCGCTCAAGGCCTCGACCACGCGCCACTGGTTGCGGCTGGTGTCCTGCGCTTCATCGACAAGAATATGGTCGATACCTTCGTCGAGCTTGTACAAAACCCACGGCACCATGTTTTCAGCCGAGAGCAATTCACAGGCCTTGATGATCAGGTCGTCGAAATCCAGCCGGTCGCGAAAACGTTTATACTGCGTGTAACGCCCGACCATCGCCGCGGAAACCGTCAGTAGCGCGGAATTTATTCTTGCAAGTCGCACGGCGCGAAGCTGCTTTTGAACCCCGTCGAGCCGCTCCGCCTCGCGCTGCATGACGCCCGAAACATCCGGATAACCCTCGACCGCCGCCCTGGTCGCCAGCTTTTTCGCGATCTCGCCCGCCTGCGTGAAAAACGCACGGCAGTATTCTCCAAACAATTCCACACGCCGCTCCGGCTGTTCCAGCCACGGCTGAATATGGGCGGCCCTTTCCTGATCGGTCTTGCTTCCGTTCATCAGCGCACGGAGAGCTTTCCTCAATTCATCTTCATGCGGCGTGACGCAAGCATGCGCGATCACGGTCTCTTCCGTGGCTTTTTCATCAAGATGCAAATGGCGGTAAAGCGCGCTGATCGCCCTTTCCGCGCGGCCTTCTCCGTCGCCATGATGTTTCAAAATTTCCGTGAGCAGGCTGCGCTTCGACATGATCTGCTGCATCAGGCCGGACATCGCCGCCGCATCGAGATGCAGCGCCAGCTCATTGAACGCCAGCGCCAGCGGCGCGGCTGGATTATCGCGCGCTTCCTCGGAAATGCTGTGCAGGCATCGCGTCAGATATTCGACCGCGTCCTGCTCGTCCATCATCTCGAAGTGCGGCGGCAGCCCCGCCTCGATGGGGAAGCGCTTCAGCACCGACTGGCAAAAGGAGTGGATCGTCATGATCTTCAATCCTCCCGGCGTATCGAGAACGCGCGCGAACAAACGCCGCGCCTCTTCCGCGATGGCGACGGAGGGTGGCACGCCGATCAGGCTTTCCAGCGCGACGTGCAAATCGGCCTCCGGCATTACCGACCATTTGCTCAGGCTTTCATATATGCGGTTCGACATCTCCGCTGCCGCCGTCTTGGTGAACGTGAGGCAGAGAATCTTCCCCGGGAGCGTTGCCGGTTCACCACTGTTGCGCGGCAGCATCAGGCGCAACACGCGATCAATCAGGACTTTCGTCTTTCCCGTTCCCGCCGACGCGCCGACCCAGACGCTGCGCTGAGGATCAGACGCTTCCGCCTGCCGCAATCCCGCTTCCCCGTGCTTGAAGGCCCGCGCGCTCATTCCGCCGCCTCCTCTCCGCCGTCATCGTCTCCGGAAACGCCCCATTCCTTCACCCGCGCGAGATGTTCGTAATCGGAATACTGCGGCTTCGTGTCGGCGTGCGGCTGGCTTAAATACGGCGTCGCGGGATCGTCAAACCGCGCGACAAGCGCGCGCAACCCCGCCTCTGCATCCGCGATCATATCCTCGATATCATAGCCTTTGGGATTGACTTCCTTTTTCTCGACGGGCATGCGCCCGCTGCCCGTCACCTTCCAGTAGATCAGTGCGCTGACGTTGCCGTCCTTCACCTGATCAAACCCGCCGCGCCGCAGCATCAGCGCCTCGAGCGGTAACTGCGGCGCAAGCCCAGCCCTAACCGCGCTTGCCTGCGGCGCGAAGCCGGATTTGTAATCGATAATCGCGTAAGACCCGTCGCGGCGCTTGTCGATGCGATCGGCTTTCCCTGTCAGCGTGAACGGCCTTCCCTCCACATCGAAAGACCAGCTTCCCGACGTTTCGGTGAGATAGGGTTTCGCTTCTTCGCGCCACTGCCGTTCCTGCCGGACGAATTCGACGGAGATTTTTTCAAACCGCGGCCACCAGAAAGCCTCGACATCCTGCGGGATGCGCAATTCCGCGAGTGCGGCGCGCCCGAACCTTTCGAGATGTTTTTCCGCATCCGGCGGAAGAACATCAGGAAAAGCAGCGATGAATTTTTCCAGCGCCGCGTGGATGAACATACCCCGCTCCGCGCCAACGGGATCGGCATCC
>JAGXAX010000256.1 GCA_018971405.1 Alphaproteobacteria bacterium
CTCTCCCCGCGCCCTTATCCGCAAAGCACGCTCCACCCCATCACGCAGACGCTGGAAGAATTGACGGATATCTTCGCCGACATGGGCTTCTCCGTCGCCGAAGGGCCGGAGATCGAGGACGATTTTCACAATTTCACCGCGCTCAACTTTCCCGCGGGGCATCCTGCGCGCCAGATGCACGACACGTTCTACCTGCCCGACGTCGAAGGCCGGCAAGGCGACGAGGCGAAGCGCCTTTTGCGCACGCACACGTCCACAGTGCAGGTGCATGTGATGCAAAATCAAAAACCGCCGGTCCGCGTCGTCATTCCCGGGCGCACCTACCGCTCGGACTACGACCAGACCCACACGCCGATGTTCCACCAGCTCGAGGGCCTGATGATCGACAAAACGACCCACATGGGCCACCTCAAGGGCTGTCTGACCGAACTGTGCAAACGTTTTTTTGAAGTTGATGCTCTGCCGACGCGTTTTCGCCCCAGTTTCTTTCCCTTCACCGAGCCCTCGGCGGAGATGGACATCGGCTGTTCGCGCGGCAAGGGCGAGCTTAAAATCGGCGAGGGAAGCGACTGGCTGGAAATTCTCGGCTGCGGCATGGTGCATCCCAACGTGCTGAAAAACTGCGGCATCGACCCTGAGGAATACCAGGGCTTTGCCTTCGGCATGGGCGTCGAGCGCATGGCGATGCTGAAATACGGCATTCCCGACCTCCGCACCTTTTTTGAATCAGATTTGCGCTGGTTGAAACACTACGGCTTCGGCCCGATGGAGGAGATATAAGATGAAATTCACCCTCTCCTGGCTCAAAGACCATCTTGAAACCAACGCCGCGCTCGACGAGATTTCCGCGAAACTGACCGCCATCGGCCTTGAAGTCGAGAAGATCGAAGATCCCGCGGCGGCGCTTCAAGGCTTCGTCGTCGGCCATGTGATCGCCGCCGAAAAACACCCCGACGCCGACAAGCTGCAATGTCTCGTCGTCGATACGGGCAAGGAACATCTGAAAGTCGTCTGCGGCGCGGCCAATGCGCGGGCGGGGCTGAAGGGCGTGTTCGCCCCCGCGGGCAGCTACATCCCCGGCCTCGGCGTCACGCTCAAAAAAGCCAATATCCGCGGGCAGGAATCGAACGGCATGATGTGCTCGGAGCGCGAGCTTCTCCTCTCCGACGAGCATAAGGGCATTATCGAACTGCCGGAAAGCGCGCCCGTTGGCAGCGCTGCTGCCAGTGCATTAGGCCTCGACGATCCGGTGATCGAGATCAACCTCACGCCCAACCGCGGCGACGCGGCGGGCGTTTACGGCATCGCGCGCGACCTTGCCGCCGCCGGCCTCGGCACGCTGAAGCCCCTCAATGCCGCTGCGGTCTCCGGCCTGTTCAAAAATCCCGTTTCCGTCGCGCTCAAGGACATGAAGACCTGCCCGCTGTTCCTCGGCCGCACCATCAAGGCGGTCGCCAACGGCGCGTCGCCGGAATGGCTGCAAAAGCGCCTCAAGGCCGTCGGGCAAAAGCCGATCTCGGCGCTGGTGGACATCACCAATTATTTTTCCATCGGCCTGTGCCGCCCCCTGCACGTCTTCGACGCCGACAAACTCAAGGGCAATCTCCACGTGCGCCTTTCCAAAAAGGGTGAAAAGCTCGCGGCGCTGAACGGCAACACCTATGAGCTTGACGACGGCATGATCGCGATCTGCGACGATGGCGGCGTCATCGGACTCGGCGGCATCATGGGCGGGCAATCGACGGCGGTGGATGAAAACACCCAAAACGTCACTATCGAATGCGCCTATTTCGACCCCGCCACGATCGCCAGGACAGGACAGAAACTGCAAATCGACAGCGACGCCCGCTACCGCTTCGAGCGCGGCATCGACCCCGCCTTCACTGCGGCCGGCATGGAGCTGGCCACGCGCATGGTGCTCGACCTTTGCGGCGGCAACCCTTCCGAAGTCTTCACTGCCGGAAGCGTTCCGGACAACGCCCGCACCATCGCCTACAGGCCGGAAAAACTCAAAACCCTCGGCGGGCGCGATCTTGACGAGGCGCGGCAAAAAGAAATCCTGTCCGCGCTCGGCTTCAAGCTCGTCGGCTGGAACGCGCGGACGCCGGGCTGGCGGCACGACGTCTCCGGCGTCGCCGATCTGGTGGAAGAGATCCTGCGCATCGACGGCTACGACAATATCCCCGCCGTCGCTGTGACGCGCGCCGCCGGCGAAAAAATGCCCGAAGCCGCACCGCTGCAAAAGCGCGCCGCCGCCGCGAAACGCGCACTGGCCGCGCGCGGATTGTTCGAGACCGTGACATGGTCTTTCATGGAAAGCGCAAAGTCCGACCTTTTCGGCGCGCATGCCAACCAAAACAAAAAGGCGCTGGCGCTGCAAAACCCGATCAGCGCCGAATTGTCGCAAATGCGCCCCTCGATTTTGCCCAACCTGATCGATGCGGCGGCGCGCAACGCCGACCGCGGCCTGCCCGACGCGGCGCTGTTCGAGATCGGCCGGATTTACATGTCGCCGGAACATGACGGCCAGCCGGTGGTCGCGGCGGGGTTGCGCTGCGGCAACGCCGCGCAGCGCCACTGGGCGCAGCAGGCGCGACGCGCCGACGCGCTTGACGCCAAAGCCGACGCGCTCGAAACGCTCGCCGCCTGCGGAGTCAATGCCGCCAGCCTGCAAATCACTCTCGACGCGCCGGACTGGTATCACCCCGGCCGCTCCGGCGTGTTGCGTCTCGGTCAGAACGTCCTCGCGCACTTCGGCGAAATCCACCCCGCCGTGCTGGAAACCCTGAAGCGCGACGAAGCCTTCGCGGGCTTCGAGGTGTTCCTCGACAACATTCCCGCGCAGAAAAAGAAAGGCCCGCAAAAATCAT
>JAGXAX010000257.1 GCA_018971405.1 Alphaproteobacteria bacterium
CGAGATCGACCGCAAGATCGCCGAGATGAACAAGATCAGGGGCGCGCTCGAAGACCTGCTCAACAAGCAGAAGACCGCCGAGGACGCGCAGGTCGACAGCCTCGTCAAGATCTACCAGAACATGAAGCCCGCAAGCGCGGCCGCCATTTTCAACGCCATGCAGATGAGCGACCTTCTGCCGGTGATTTCGAAGATGAACGAGCGCCGATCCTCGCCGATCCTCGCCGCCATGGACCCCGACAAGGCGCGTCAGGTGACGATCGACCTCGAAGCCAGCAAGCGCCTGCCGCAGCTGCCCGCCGACGACCCCTGCAAGCTCAAGGCCGCGACCGGCACGCTTGCGTCCTCCCCCGCCCCGAAATAGGCCAATATGGCAAGACACGCACGGCGGAATTGCACGAAATTTACTGTTGCTTAATCGTTTTTGAGTCACAATCATAGGTGCATTCGCCGGCGGGGCCCCGCCCCGGCCGGAAC
Source organism: Alphaproteobacteria bacterium (assembly GCA_018971405.1). GTDB lineage: Bacteria > Pseudomonadota > Alphaproteobacteria > Micavibrionales > UBA2020 > PALSA-926. Next base: position 478 of record JAGXAX010000257.1, read on the forward strand.
AGGGGAGGGGACCGAAGCCGTGGCCGTCGACAAGAACATGAACATCCTCGTCGTGGACGATTACCAGACGATGATCCGCATCATCAAGAACCTGCTGAAGCAGCTCGGCTTCATCAACATCGACGAGGCGACAGACGGCGGCGCGGCGCTGGAGAAAATCGGCGCGAAGGCCTACGGCCTCATCATCTCCGACTGGAACATGGAGCCGATGACCGGGCTCGACCTTTTGAAAAACGTGCGGGGCAGCGGCAACAAAGTGCCCTTCATCATGGTCACTGCGGAATCGAAAACCGAAAACGTCATCGCCGCCAAGGAGGCGGGCGTCAACAACTACATCGTCAAGCCTTTCAACGCCGACACGCTGAAGACCAAGCTGACCAGCGTGCTGGGCGAGTTTTGACGGACGAAAGGTGAAAGACATGCAGCCTTCCCCGCACGCCGCCGCCGGCCCTTTGAAAGACCGCGCCTACAGCCGCAAGGAAGTGGTCGAAATCATCCGCTCGGTGCTCGGCAACATCGACCAGTCGAGCGCCGAGAACGCCAAGCTGCACAAGGAGCTTTCCGCCCTCGCCGCCTACATCGAGAGCATGCGCTCCGAGCTCGCGCAGCTCCGCTCGATCGAGATCAGCCACAACCACATCCCGACGGCGACGGACGAGCTCGACGCCGTGGTCGAGGAAACGGCCAAAGCGACCGGCGCGATCATGGACGCCTGCGAAAAGATCGAGAAACACGCCGGCAGCCTGCCCGCGCCCGCAGGACCGGAGATCGCCGCCGACATCACCGCCATCTACGAGGCCTGCGGTTTTCAGGACATCACCGGCCAGCGCATCACCAAGGTTGTCAGGGCGCTGAAGAACATCGAGGCCAAGGTCTCCGAGATCGTCGGCGCCTTCGGCCACGTGCAGGCGGCGGCGGGCGGCGGCGCGCCGAAGGAGGAGAAGAAGGACGGCCTGCTCAACGGCCCGCAGCTCGGCGGCCCCGCCAGCTCGCAGGAAGAGATCGACGCGCTCCTCGCCAGCTTCGACAAGTGACCGGCCCCGCCCCGCAATTGAAGGCGATTGCGCCGGACGACCTCGTCGCGCTGGAGGATTTTACCGCCGCGCACCCGCTCAAAATCGACCTCGTCTACGCGCAACCCGCGCACCCCGACAACATGTTCGGCGAGAAAATCTACCGCGCGGACGCGCGCATGCTCGCGCACCGGGAATTCTCGCCAGTCATCATCGCCGCCGCGGACATCTGCCACAAAAAGACCGGCTGGGTCTTCGAGCTTAAAGATTGTTTGCGCACGGTCGAGGCGCAGGCGCTGATGCGTGAAACGAAAATCGTGAAGGCGCACCCGCAATGGCTGGAAGAGCCGGGGCGGCTGCTCTCGCCGCCGGGCGCGGGCGGGCATCCGCGCGGCATGGCGGCGGATATCGTGCTGGTCGATGAAAACGGCGACGAGATCGACATGGGCACGCGCTTCGATTTTCTCACCGAAGACCGCGCAAACAACCCTGCCGCGCGCAACTACACGCGGTTCAGTGACGACGAGGCGCGCAACCAGCGCATCCTTTATCACCGCCGCGTTCTGGAGGAAGCGATGATGGACGCGGCGAAAAGCCTCGGGCGCGAACTCCTGCCCCTGCCGCAGGAATGGTGGGATTTCCGCTTCCCTTACGCCTACACCAACACCTTCGCGCCGGTGCGCGACGCCGGCCTGCCGGAAGACATGCGCATGACAGAAACAGCATGAGAAAATCAGCCCTGCCCGCCCTCATCAAGGGCCGCCGCACCGTGCTGCGCAAGCACAATCCGAAAACCGCGGCGGAGATTTTCGCCGCCATCGACAAAGACCGCAAGCGTCTGGGGCGCTTCCTGCCGTGGGTCGCGCTGACGAAAGCGCCGGAAGACACGGAAGCCTTCATCGCGGCCAGCCTTGAAAAATGGGCGGCGCGCGACAGTTTTCATTACGCGCTCTTCGCGGCGGAGGGCGGGTTCGCGGGCGGGCTCGGCCTTTTCAACATCCAGTGGCCGCACGATTGCGGCGAGATCGGCTACTGGCTTTCGCGGGAATGCGAAGGCCGGGGGCTGATGTCGGACGCCGTGGCCGCGCTCGAAAGCGCGGCTTTCAAAAAGGGCTTTCACCGCCTCGAGATCCGCTGCGACGCCGCCAACGGAAAATCCGCCGCGCTCGCCGCCCGTCGCGGCTACCGCCTCGACGGCAGGCTGGCGGAAGACCGGCGGATCGGCCGCCGCTACGGCGACACGCTGATTTTCGGCAAGGTGAAGCGCGCCAAACCTTCCGGCGCCTGACATTTCATGAAAAAAAACCGCGACGGTGATTATAACCCGGGCGGCTTGGGAAAAGCGTTTTTCGCAG
>JAGXAX010000258.1 GCA_018971405.1 Alphaproteobacteria bacterium
CGCGTCCGGCGTTGCGCCCGCCTCCGGAGGCTTCCGTCCCCTTGGCGATGGCGACAACGGGGATGTCCGACACGCCGAGGTCGGAGAGGGCTTCCAGCGCGACCTTGAGCTGGCCTGCGCCGCCGTCGATGAGCAGCAGGTCGGGGCGTACGGCGGTTTCGTCGTTGGAGAGCGATTTGAAACGGCGCGCCAGCATCGCCTTCATCATGGCGAAGTCGTCTCCCGGCGCGATTTTTGATTTATCATCCATGTTGAACTTCCGGTAGGCGTTCTTGCGAAAGCCCTCCGGCCCCGCGACGATCATCGCGCCCAAGGCATGCGTGCCGCCGATATGGCTGTTATCGTAGACCTCGACGCGCTCCGGCGGCGCATCGAGGCCGAAGCGCGCGGCGAGGCCTTCGAGCAGTTCGGTCTGCGAGGCGTCGATGGCGCGTTTGCGCGCGAAGGCGTCTGCGGCGTTTTTGAACGCCATATCGACGAGTTCCTTTTTGTGGCCGCGCGCAGGCTTGAGGATATGGGTTTTGAGCGCCTGTTCGAGCATCGCCCTGTCGCTGACGGGGATGTTGACGAGGATTTCCTTCGGCACGGGGCGGCTGGCGTAAAACTGCGCGAGGAAGGCGGCGAGAATGTCCTCCGGCGTTTCGTCTTTCTCGTGGCGCGGGAAGTAGGCGCGGTTGCCGTAGTTTTGGCCGGCGCGGAAGAAGAAGACTTCGATGCAGGAAGTGCCGTCCCGCTGATAGAGCGCGTGGATGTCGGCGTTGTCGAGCCCTTTGACGAGGTGCGACTGGATGTGGGTCAGCGCCTTGATGCGGTCGCGGTAGGCGGCGGCGGCCTCGAATTCCTGCCGGTCACTGGCGGCCATCATTTCGCGGGCGAAAACGTCTTGTATCCCGCGGCTCTTGCCGGAGAGAAACTGCCGCGCCATCTCCACCTGTGCGGCATAGGCTTCCCGCGTCACTTTGGCGACGCAGGGTGCGGTGCAGCGCTTGATCTGGTATTGCAGACACGGGCGCGTGCGCGCGCTGAAAACCGAATCGGAGCAATTACGCAGCAGAAAGACCTTGTGCAGCGTCTCGATCGCCTCGTTCACCGCCGCGCCGGAGGCGAAGGGGCCGAAATATTCGCCCTTGCGGGTTTTCGCGCCGCGGTGCTTCAGGACTTGCGGGAAGTCGTGGTCGCCTGTGATGAGGATGTAAGGGAAGGATTTGTCGTCGCGCAAAAGGATGTTGTAACGCGGTTTGAGCTTTTTGATCAGGTTCGCTTCGAGCAGCAGCGCTTCCGCCTCGGTGTGGGTGAGGGCGAATTCCATCGTCTCCGTCTGCGCGATCATGCGCTGGATGCGGATCGGGTGCTTCAGCGGCTGCGTATAGGCGGTGACGCGCTTCTTCAGGCTTTTGGCCTTGCCGACGTACAAAACGTCGCCCGCCGCGTTCAGCATCCGGTAGACGCCGGGACTGCCGGGCAGGGTTTTGACAAAGGCCTCGATGACCTGCGCGCCTGTTAATTCAGATTTTTCGTTCATGTCCTATTTTTATAAGAAAACGCCTTGAATGGGGCAAAGAAAATGACCGGAACCCGCAAACCGCGCCTTGAAGATGAGGATATGTAATGTATAATCGGCCGGACAATCAGGCAGGCGTCACAGGGGCGCTTGCAAGGCAGGCGTGGCGGAACGGTATACGCAACGGACTTGAACGCAATTTGAGTGCCCCCGCGGGAAACCCGGGGTGCAGAACCGCCCAAATTCGGGGAAACCTTTCATCTGGCAATCCCGAGCCAAGCCCGAAAGGGAAGGTGTAGAGACTAGACGGGCGGCATCTAAAACGGGGATATTTCCGTCACGGTGAAGGTATAGTCCAGACCACGAACGCCGGACGGGAGACCGACGGCGGCGGCGAAAGCCGAAGCGGCAAGAAAATCCGTGGGGAGCAATCCCGTGTGGGTTCAAATCCCACCGCCTGCACCATATTGAATGACGGACAATCTATTGATTTCAAAAAAGAATACGTGCTAAAAAGGCCGTCGCAAGAGAAGGCCTCCCGCGCCGTCCGGAATATTGCTAACCCCGCAAACGTGATATATTCTCGAAGAAGGGCCGGTAATTTAAGTCTCTGTTAGGACAAGTTAAAGTATTATCTGCTACAATGAAGTGTTGTCATTCGCAAAACGGAACCCTTGATGAAACGCGCTTTTAGCCAGAGGATTTTGTTTCTTGTGACCTGTTCCGTCGCGGCCGTTTCAGTTTCCCGGGCCGCCGGAGGGGACGCCTGATGAAAGCGCCCTTGCGCAGCCGCGGCGCGGGCGTTGTCGCGCTGGCCGTGCTTCTTTTGGTGATTTCGCCGTCGCGCGCGCGCGCGGCCTGCGCCAGCCCGACGGGAAATGCCGGCACGATGTTCTTCAATTCGTCGTATAATGTGATGCAGTTCTGCAACGGCACGAACTGGATCGCCATGGGTCAGGTGCCGCAGACAGTGACCAGATGCACCGCCGGCGCGACGACCTATTCGACGGCCGGCACGACGAACACCTATACCGTTCCCGTCGGCTGCACGTCGGTGGTCGTGCAGACCTATGGCGCGGGCGGCGGCGGCGGCAGCGCCGACGGCGGCGGTGGCGGCGGCGGCGCGAGCGAAGTCGATTCCGGCGGTTCGGCGCAGGTCATCGCGGGCGGCGGCGGCGGCGGCAGCGGGGGCAGTTGCACTGCCGGGCCGACGACGTACACTGTCGGCGGTTCGACGAATATCTATACGATCCCTGCCGGCTGCAACTCCGTGACGATACAGGTTTACGGCGCGGGCGGCGGCGGGGGCTTAAGCGGCAATGCTGCCGGCGGCGGCGGCGGCGG
>JAGXAX010000259.1 GCA_018971405.1 Alphaproteobacteria bacterium
AAAATTGAAGCTGACGCATTTATTTCAGTAATAATGTTGCCATAAAAGTCAAAGAGGCTTGACAGGCATGCGGCGGAACATTTATATAGCAACCTCTTGGACACAAACCGCGATGCACATGCGCCGCGCGGCTTAAATGAATGGAGATTTACTGTGAAACGCACATATCAACCCAGCAAGCTGGTCCGCAAACGCCGCCACGGGTTCAGAAGCCGCATGGCGACCGTCAATGGCCGCAAGGTTCTCGCCAGCCGCCGCGCAAAGGGCCGCGCGCGCCTTTCGGCCTAAGCGCTCTTGCGCTTCTGCGCCTTGCAAGCCCGCTCCGCGCGGTCAAGGCTCCCATGGCAACGCCATCCCTGAATTCGGCGGATTTCAAGCGCCTTTCCCGTCTGGGGAAGAAATGCGCGCTGCCCGCCTTCATCCTGCTCGCGCTGCGTCAGGCGGATGCCGCCGCGCCTTTCCGTCTCGGTCTCACCGTCAGCCGCAAGGTCGGCAATGCCGTCGTGCGCAACCGCGCCAAGCGCCGCCTGCGCGCGCTGGTCAGCCTTTATGAAGCGCCGGAGAAGCTCGTCGGCTGGGACATCGTGCTGATCGCCCGCGCCACCGCGCGGGAGCGGGATTTCGCGCTGCTGCGGCAGGATTTCGGGCAAGGCCTTGAAAAAACGGGGGTCGCGCCGTGAGCCTCCTTTCCCGTTTTCTTTTGTTCCTCATCCGTGTATACCAGTATACGGTTTCACCGTTCACGGGGCGCAGTTGCCGTTACCATCCCACCTGCTCGTCCTACACGGCGACGGCCATCCGCCGCTTCGGCGCGCTGCGCGGGAGCGTTCTCGGCGCAAAAAGGATCTGCCGCTGCCATCCCTATAACCCGGGCGGTTACGACCCCGTGCCCGCAACGAAAGAAGACGCAACGCCATGACCACGCCTTCCCCGAACGACCAGCAGGACAACGGCCGCATGATGATCGCGGTGCTGATCTCGCTCGCCATCCTCGTCGCCTATCACTTTCTCGTCCAGAAGCCGCAGGAAGTGGCGTTGCAGCGTTTGAAGCAGGAACAAACGCTGGCGCAAAAAGGCGCGGCGGAGATTCCCTCCGCTCCCGCCGCCGCGGCGCAGTCCGCGCCCGCTTTCCTTCCCCGCGCGCAGGCGCTGCGGGGGTCGCCGCGCATCGCCATCCGCGGCGACAAGGTGACGGGCTCGATCAGCCTGACGGGCGCGCGCCTCGACGACCTTTCGCTCAACGACCAGTACCTGACCATCGCCAAAAAGAACCACGTCGAACTGCTCTCGCCCGACGGCGCGAAGAACGCCTATTACGCCGAGGGCGGCTGGACGAGTGACGACAAAAGCACCGTCCTGCCCGATGAGAAAACCGTCTGGCGGCTCAGCCCCGGCAGCGCGCAGGAGCTTGTCTCCGGCGGCAGCGTCACCCTGCAGTGGGACAACGGCCACGGGCTTCTCTTCACGCGCACGATCAGTCTCGACAAGAACTACCTCTTCACCGTCGCGCAGAGCGTGAAGAACGACACGCAGAAAACGCTTACGCTCAGCGCCTGGAACCTGATCTCGCGCCACGGCGAGCCCGGCGGCTTCAAAAGCGCCTACGTGCATGAGGGCCCGGTCTACGACCTCAACGGCACGCTCAAGGAAATCTCCTACAAGGACCTGACCGAAGGCAAGACCTACAGCGCGGACGGCGCCAGCGGCTGGATCGGCATCACCGACAAATACTGGTTCGTCGGCTTCTTCACGCCGCAGGGGGAAAAGTTCGACGCCCGCGTGCTCGGCACCGGCGACGCGAAACACCCCGGCTTCCAGACGGACATCGTCTCTCCTTTGCAAACGCTCAAGCCCGGCCAGACCGTCACCGACACGAAATACGTCTTCGCCGGCATCAAGCACCTGCCTCTCATCAGGGCTTACGAGAAGCAATACGCCTTCCCGCGCATGGAGCTGATGATCGACTTCGGCATCCTCTCGTTCATCGTCAAGCCGTTCTTCCTCTTCCTGCACTTCCTGTTCCGCGAGACGGGCAGCGTCGGCTGGTCGATCATCCTGCTCACCGTCATCCTCCGCGCCGCGATGTTCCCGCTCGCCAACCGCGCCTTCCGCTCCATGGCCGGCATGAAGAAGATCGCCCCGCAACTGAAAGAGCTGCAGGCGCAATACAAGGACAACCGCGAAAAGCTGCAGATGGAGATCTTCGAGCTTTACAAGCGCGAGAACGTCAACCCCTTCGGCGGCTGCTGGCCGATGCTGGTGCAGGTGCCGATCTTCATCGCGCTCTACAAATCCATCCTGCTTTCGGTCGAGATGCGCCACGCGCCCTTCTGGGGCTGGATCCACGACCTCTCGGCGGCCGACCCGACCAACGTCTTCACCGCCTTCGGCCTGATCCCGTGGACCCCGCCCGCGATGCTGCACATCGGCGCCTGGCCGCTGCTCTACGGCCTCACGATGTTCCTGACGCAGCGGCTCTCGCCGCCCGCGCCCGACCAGACGCAGAACCAGATCATGACCTTCATGCCGCTGATCTTCACCTTCATGTTCGCGAAGTTCTCGTCGGGGCTGGTCATCTATTTCACCTGCAGCGGCATCGCCAGCCTTTTGCAGCAGTACTACATCATGCGCACGACCGGCGGGCAGGACGTATCCCTGCTGCGCGGCCACGGCGACCGCTACAAAAAGAAAAAGAAAAGCCATGGTTGATGAAGGCGCCGGCGAGCGCCTGTTCCGGCAGGAGTGCCGCTTCGCCACCGCCGCCGCGGCGGAGAGCGGGTTGCCCCCGCCCGACCTGAGCGAGATCGCCTTCGCCGGACGCTCCAACGTCGGCAAATCATCCC
>JAGXAX010000010.1 GCA_018971405.1 Alphaproteobacteria bacterium
GAGCCTTGCCGAAGCCCTCTCCAAAAAATACCTCGGCACGCCGGTTTACAAGGACGCATGGACGCTCGGAACCTTGAGCGCCGCCCTGAAAGACCTCGGGCAAAAGGCGGCGGCATGACCAAGCGGATGACCGTGCTGCTTCTCGGTTCCGGCGGGCGCGAGCATGCGCTGGCCTGGAAGATGGCGCAGTCTCCGCTGGTCGAAAAAATCCACGTCCTGCCCGGCAACCCCGGCATGCCGACCAAAGACGGGCGCATCGTTTGCATCGAAGGCGAGATTGACGCGGCGGCGCGCGAACTAAAGCCGGACCTGACCGTCATCGGGCCGGAAAAGCCGATGGCGGAGGGCGTGACAGACCGGCTGGAAGCGGCGGGCTTCACCGTCCTCGGCGCGAGCAAGGATGCGGCGCGGCTTGAATCCTCCAAAATCTTCTCGAAAGAATTCATGGGGGAGGAAGGCATCCCGACCGCGCGCGCCGTCAGATGCGACGGCTACGCCGCCGCCGTTGCCGCGCTTGCAACATGGGACGTGGAAGGTAAAGGCGTGGTCATCAAGGCCGACGGCCTCGCCGCCGGAAAAGGCGTTATCGTGACAAGCAATCGCGCGGAAGCCGGGCAAGCCCTGCACGATTTCATGGTTGACGGCGCCCATCCCGTCAAGGCGGAGCGCGTGCTGCTCGAAGAAACGCTGCACGGGCGCGAAGTTTCCGCCTTCGCCCTGTGCGACGGCGAACGCTTCATCCCCTTCGGCTACATCTGCGACCACAAGCGCGCCTTCGACGGCGACAAAGGCCCCACCACCGGCGGCATGGGCGCATTTTCATCAAAAGACTGGCCGTCGGAGGCCGCGCGCGCCTTCATCAACGAACATATTTTCGCCGCCACATTGCGCGGCATGCAAAAGCGCGGCGCGCCGTTCAAGGGCGTCCTGTTCGCGGGGCTGATGATAGACGGCGACGATGTAAAAGTCATCGAGTTCAACGTCCGCCTCGGCGATCCGGAGGCGCAGGCGCTGCTGCCCCTGATCGAGAGCGACATCGTGCCGCCGTTCCTCGCCGCCGCGCGGGGCGACCTTTCCGCCTGCGCCGCGCCCAAAATCGCCGGCGAGACGGCCGTGCATGTCGTCATGGCCTCGGCGGGCTATCCTTCACCGGACATGAAGCTCGGCGAAAAAATCGCCCTCGCACCCGTCATGAACGACACCGCGCAGGTGTTTTTCGCGGGCGTAAAGGATAAGGACGGCGCGCTGGTCAGCAGCGGCGGGCGCGTGCTCGGCGTCACGGCGCGCGGCGCGACGCTGGCGGCGGCGCGGCAGCAGGCTTACGCGCTGCTCGAAAACATCTCTTTCAGCGGCGCGCACTGGAGGCGGGACATTGGGAGACAATAGCAAAATCACCGCCGCCGTCCTCGCCTCGGGCGGCGGCTCGAACGCCGAGAACATTTTGCGCCACGCGCGAACCCGCGCAGGCGGCGTCGAAATCCCGCTGGTGATCTGCGACAAGGCGGGCGCGCCCGTCATCGGCCGCGCGGAAAAACTGGGCGCGGACTGCAAAGTCATCGAACGCACCGGCACGAAAGCCGAACACGAGGCCGCCATTATCGCAGCGCTCGAAGAATACGGCATCGAGTGGATTTTCCTCGCGGGATACATGGCGATCCTCAGCCCCGCCTTTGTCGCCCTGTACAAAAACCGCATCGTCAATATTCATCCGTCGCTCCTGCCGCAATTCCCCGGCAAGGACGGTTACGGCGACGCTTTTCGCGCGGGCGTCATAACCTCCGGCGTCACGCTGCATTACGTCGATGCGGGCGTGGACACAGGGCCGGTCATCGCACAAAAAACCTTTCCGCGCGAGGAAGGCGACACGCTCGAAACCTTCCGCGCGCGCGGGATGCAACTGGAATACGAACTCTATCGCGAATTTATCGACAGTCTCGCAAAAAGGGCAGCAGCATGACCGCTCTTCGCATCGAAATCGAAAACACCGCCCCCGCAGGCCGGAATCAGGGCGGGCGGCTGGAAAAATGGGCGGCGGAAGCGCGCGAAACCCTGAACGTGCCGCTGACCGCGATCGCGGAAGTGAAGGTTTACAAAACCACGAACGGCAAGGCCGAAGATCTCGCCGCCGTCTTCGCCGATCCGGTTTTGCAGCAGGCGCACTTCAGCCACAAGGAATACAGGTTCCTCCACGGCGCGCCCGCCTTCGTCGTCGATGTCGGGTTCCGCGCGGGCGTCACCGACAATCCCGGCCATGCCGCGGCGGAGGCGCTCGCGCTTTGCGGCATCGAAGCGCGCGTGGCGAGCGGATCGCTCTATTTCCTCTTCGGAGAACTCGACGCGGCAGGCGCGGAGAAAGTGGCGCGGGAACTGCTCGCCAACGACCTTCTCCAGAAAGCGGAAATTTATCCCGCCAATGATTTTTACGCCCGCGACCGCTTCAAGAACGTGAAATTGCCCGAAGTGGTCCGCACGGCGGACGCCCGGGTCGAAAAAATATCCCTCGACATCGCGGACGGCGCGCTGGAGGCATTGAGCCGCCAGCGCTGCCTCGCGCTCACCGTCGATGAACTGAAACATGTGCGCGGCGCCTTCAAAACCGGGCTTACCGACGTGGAACTCGAAATCATCGCCCAGAGCTGGAGCGAGCACTGCCGCCACAAGATTTTCGGCGCGGAGATCGACTATAACGGCGAAAAAATCGACAGCCTTTACAAAACTTTCGTGAAGCGCGCCACGCAGGACGTGAAAAGAAGCCGCAAGCTCGGCTGGCTGGTTTCCGTGTTCAGCGACAATGCGGGCATCGTGCGCTTTGACGATCATATCGACCTCTGCATCAAGGTGGAAACGCACAATTCCCCCTCCGCGCTCGACCCTTACGGCGGCGCGCTGACCGGCATCCTCGGCGTCAACCGCGACATTCTCGGCGCGGGCCTCGGCGCGCGGCCGGTCGCCAACACCGACGTTTTCTGCCTCGCCCCGCCCGACATGCCGGCGCGCGACGAGGAACAGTTCATGCCCCGCGGCGTGAAGGCGCCGAAGCGCGTGCTCGAAGGCGTGCACAAAGGCGTGGAGGACGGCGGCAACAAGAGCGGAATTCCCACCGTCAACGGCGCGTTCTTCTTCGACCGCGACTACGCGGGCAAGCCGCTGGTCTTCGTCGGCACGGTCGGCGTTCTGCCGCATGCCCTGCCCGACGGGCGCAAGGCGGCCGAGAAACAAGCGAATGTCGGCGACCGTATCTTCATGATCGGCGGCGCTATCGGCGCGGACGGCATCCATGGTGCGACCTTCAGCTCGATGGAGATCGATGAAAACGCGCCCGCCACGGCGGTGCAGATCGGCGACCCGCTCACGCAGAAACGCGTGACGGATTTCCTGCTCGACGCGCGCGACCTGGGGCTTTATTCCGCCATCACCGACAACGGTGCGGGCGGGCTTTCCTCCAGCGTCGGCGAAATGGCGCAGATGACGAACGGCGCCGAAATCGACCTCGCCCTCTGCCCCGTCAAATATCCCGGCCTCAAGCCGTGGGAGCTGATGGTCAGCGAAAGCCAGGAGCGCATGACCGTCGCCGTGCCGCCGAAACACGCAAAGGCATTTCTCGATCGCGCGGAACGGCATGGCGTGAGCGCGGCCGACATCGGCTCTTTCACCGACAGCGGAAATCTCGAGGTGCTTTACAACAAAGAACGCGTCGCCAGCCTGCCGCTGGATTTCCTGCACGACAGCCTGCCGCAGATGAAACTGAAAGCGACGTGGGACGGCGGACGTCCCCGCGCAAACTGGAGCGCGCAAACACGACTGCAAGACCGCACGCGCAAGGCCGAAAACCTCGATGCCGCGCTGCTGCGGCTTTTGCAAGCGCCCAACATCACCTCCAAAGAAAAATGGGTGCGCGCTTATGATCACGAAGTGCAAGCGGCGACGCACGTCAAACCCTTCGCCGACGGTGGTGTTATTTGGCTGAAACCACACGGCGGCGCGGAAGAGAACGGCGTCGCGATCGGCTGCGGCCTCGCGCCGCGTTTGAGCTTGCATGATCCGTACCTGATGGCGCAATACGCGGTCGACGAGGCGGTGCGCAACATCGTCGCGGCGGGCGGCGATCCGGACATGTGCTGCCTGCTCGACAATTTCTGCTGGCCCGACCCCGTACAATCGGAAAAAAATCCCGAAGGGGCATATCGTTTAGGCCAGCTGGTGCGCGCCTGTCAGGGGCTTTATGACGTTTGCACCGGCTACGGCATGCCGTTAGTGAGCGGCAAGGACAGCATGAAGAACGATTTCAAAGGCAAGGACAAGGGCGGGCGCGACATCGCCTTCGGCGTCCTGCCGACGCTGCTCGTCACCGCCATGGCGCGGGTGAAAATGGGCAGCGTGCCGGTGAACCGCTTTTGCGCGGCGGGAGATTTGATCTATCTGCTTGGCGGCGCCGGAAAAGGTTTGGGCGGCTCGGAATACGCGCATATATATAATGTCAGAGATAATGCGCCCGCCATTGATATGGAACACAATATCGCGCTCTATCGCAGAATACATCAAGCTTTACCGCTCTTTTCCTCGCTCCATGACGTCTCCGAAGGCGGGATGCTGGTCGCGCTGTCCGAAAGCATGATCGGCGGAAGCAAGGGAGCGAAACTCTCCGTCGCGCTCGATGCGGATGCCTCCTTCAACGAAGCGCCGGGACGGTTTATCGTGTCCGTGCCTGCGGCAAAACGCGAAACCTTCGGGAAAATATTTACCGTACAGCCCATCGGCACGGTGACGGACGACGCGGAGCTTTCATTTAACGGCATATCGTTGCCGCTGGACAAGATCAGCGCCGCATGGAAGAAAGGATTTTAAGCATGAGCCAGCCAGTTTTCCTCATCCTCTCCGGCGACGGCATCAACTGCGAACGCGAAACGGCGGCGGCGCTGGCCGCTGCGGGCGCAAAGGCTGAAATCGTCCACATCAACGACCTCGCCGCGAGGCCGGACAGTCTCGCGCGTTTCGACGGCATGGCGATCCCCGGCGGTTTTTCCTTCGGCGATGAACTGGGCAGCGGGCAGATCCTCGCGCTCAAGATCCGCCACAAGCTCGGCAAAAATTTCTTCGATTTCATCGCCGCGCGAAAACCGGTCATCGGCATCTGCAACGGCTTTCAGGCGCTGGTCAAGCTCGGCCTTTTGCCTTATCCAGAAACGCAAAAGCGCGTCATGGCGCTCGCCCCCAATGCGCAGGGCGGATTTATCGACCGCTGGGTCACGCTGCAGCCGGCGCAGAACAGCGTGTGCAAATGGACGGAAGGAATGGAGACGTTCGACCTCCCCATCCGCCACGGCGAGGGGCGCGTCGTCTTCAGCGAAGACGCGATCTATCACGAGCTGCGCGACAACGGGCAAATCGCCCTCTCCTACGCCGAAGACGTCAACGGGTCGCACAAGCGCATCGCCGGATTATGCGATCCTTCAGGCCTGATCTTCGGCCTGATGCCGCATCCGGAGGCTTTTGCCCATCAGGCCACGCACCGGACGCCGCAGCGCGCCTTCATGGCCGCGGGCGCGGGCTTGCGGATTTTCAAAAACATCGTCTACTACCTCGCGGAAAATCAAAAGGAGAAAATCTATGCCGGCAGACAGCATTAAAATCAAGCGCGCCCTGATCAGCGTCAGCGACAAGAGCGGTCTCGAAGACCTCGGCAAAAGGCTTCACGCGGCGGGCGTCGAGATCATCTCCTCCGGCGGCACGGCGAAGGCTCTCGCGGAGCACGGCATTCCCGTCATTCCGATCGAGAAAGTCACCGGTTCGCCAGAATGTTTCGGCGGGCGCGTCAAAACCCTGAGCTATCAGGTCGCGGGCGCATTGCTCTTCCGCCGCGACAATGCGGGGGACGTGAAGCAGGCGGGCGACCTCGGCATCGCGCCGATCGACCTGCTGGTGTGCAACCTTTACCCGTTCGAGGCGGCGGCGAGGAAAAATACCGCATGGGAAGAACTGATCGAAAACATCGATATCGGCGGGCCGACGCTGATCCGCAGCGCGGCGAAAAACCACAGCGCCGTCGCCGTGGTCACGGATCCGGCGCAGTACGATATGATCAGCGCGGAAACAACGCTTGCGGCCCGCGAGCGACTCGCGCTCGCCGCCTTCCGCCACACGGCGCGCTACGACGGCATGGTCGCCGCGAAGTTCGAGGAAAAACTCGGCGCGGAGGAGCGCACCATCGTCCTCTCCCCGCAAGGCGCGAAGCTGCTGCGCTACGGCGAGAACCCGCACCAGAAATCATGGGTCTATGCCGACCCGTTCCACAGCGGCATCGCCTCGGCCGAGCCGTTGCAGGGCAAGGCGCTTTCCTACAATAATCTCCTCGACGCCGATGCGGCGTGGCGCTCCTGCGGCGATGCGGCGACATGCGCGACCGGAGCCTTCCCCGCCGCTGTCTCCGTCATCAAGCATCTGACGCCCTGCGGCATCGCGCTCGCAAAGACGCCGCTGGAGGCGCTGGAACGCGCCTGGGCGGGTGATCCGGTCAGCGCCTTCGGCAGCATCCTCTGCTTCAATACGGAAGTGGATGAAGGGGTCGCGGCGTGGCTCTCCGACAAGTTCGTCGAAGTGATCCTCGCGCCGTCGTTCAGCGCCGCCGCGCTTGAAACCTTCGCCAAAAAGAAGAGCCTGCGGCTTTTGGCTCTGCCGTCCTTCACCGGCGCTTACACCGCGCCAATGGTCAAATCCATTTCCGGCGGTTTCGTCGTGCAGCAGGAGGACACGGGCGCGGATGCGGATTTCAACGCCGTCACCCGCGCGCAGTTCCCCGCCAACGACAGCCTCGCGCGTTTCGGCGTCATGGCCTGCAAGCACCTCAAGAGCAACGCCATCGGCCTTTTCGCCGCGCATGACAACGGCTACAGCATGATCGGCGCGGGCATGGGCAACCCCAACCGCCTCGTCAGCATCAAGCAGGCGGTCGAGAAGGCGCATGACAACGGCTATAGAGACCTCTCCGCCGCCGTGCTGGTGTCTGACGCGTTTTTCCCCTTTCCCGACAACATCGACGTCGCGAGAGCCTCCGGCATCCGCGCGATCGTCCAGCCGGGCGGCAGCATCAAGGATCAGGACGTCATCGACGCCGCCAACGACGCGGGCATCGCCATGGTCTTCACCGGTCGCCGCCACTTCAGGCATTGAGGAGAACATGACACAGGCGCAGAAAATATCTTATAAGGACGCGGGCGTGGATCTTGAGGTCGCGGACGCGCTCGTCGAGAAAATAAAGGCGCGGGTGCAATCGACTTACGGGGAGAACGTCGTCTCCGGCGTCGGCGGCTTCGCGGCGCTTTACAAGTCCGGCGGCGGAAAAATCCTCGCCGCGGGCACGGACGGCGTCGGCACCAAGGTCAAGCTCGCGCAAGGCTTGAACAAACACGACACCATCGGCATCGACCTCGTCGCCATGTGCGCCAACGACATCATCTGCACCGGCGCGACGCCGCTCTTTTTCCTCGATTACCTCGCCATGGCGAAGATCGACCTTGCCGTGCTCGACCCGATCGTCGCGGGGATAGCGGCGGCGTGCAAGGACTGCGGCATGGCGCTGATCGGCGGCGAAACGGCGGAGATGCCGGACGTTTATAAAGCGGGCGAATACGACCTCGCCGGTTTTGCGGTCGGCGAGATGGACGCGGCGGACGTCATCGACGGCGCGCGCGTCAGGGAGGGCGACGCCTTGCTCGCGCTCCCCTCCTCCGGCATCCACTCCAACGGGTTTTCGCTGGTGCGCAAGCTCATCCGCGCCGGTGAAAAAGATTTGCTGCTGGAGGCGCTTAGCCCCACGCGGCTTTACTGGCAATCCGTCAAGGACATCCGCCCGCTCGCGCACGGCATGGCGCATATCACCGGCGGCGGGCTTGGCAACATTCCGCGCATGAACGGCGCATTCGATTACGTGATCGACCATCTGCCGGAGCCGCCGGCGATCTTCGGCGTTCTTGCGGAGCGGTCGCATCTCGACGCCAAAGACCTCTATGAGACCTTCAACATGGGGCTGGGCTTCGTCATCGCGACCGACAAGCCGGACGACGTCATCAAAAAAACCGGCGCGGTGAAAATCGGCCATGTCGCGGCGGGCGGCGGCAAGGTGCGCGTCGCGGCGGGGAAAATCAATTTCATCATTTAAGGCCCGCGCGCATGACCAAAATAATCGCCCTCGACTTTGAAACCGCGAACTATCCGCGCAGCAGCGCCATCGCGCTCGGGCTCTCGGTTATAGATGACGATAAAATCACGGCACGCAAGGCCTGGCTGTTCCGCCCGCCCGCCAACGATGCCGGCGGCATTTACATCCGCCCCGATTTCATCGCCATCCACGGCATCCGCCCCGTTGATCTGAAAGACAAGCCTGATTTTCGCGGCGTCTGGCCGGAGATCGAAGCCTGCCTTGACGGCGCGGATTTGCTCATCGCCCACAATGCCGGTTTCGACCGCAGCGTGCTCCACGGCGTGACGGCGCATTACGGCCTCGCCCTGCCGCGTTTCGACTGGCAATGCACGGTCAGCCTTTCCCGCGCCGCATGGCCGCAATTGCCGAACCACAAGCTGCCGACCGTCTGCGAGCATCTCGGCATCGTGCTGAAACACCACGATCCGGCGAGCGACGCCGACGCCTGCGCGCGGATATTTCTGGAAGCGGGCGCGGACGTCCAGGCCGGTTCCGCCGCCGCCTATGACCGCGCCTGTAGCAAAACGCAAAACATGTCCGAAACGGTCGCCGGCGCGCAATACCGCATGGGCCTGCGCTATCTCGCGGGAGACGGCGTCGCGCAAAACCCCGTCAAGGCGCGCGGTTGCCTTTTCAAGGCGGCGGAACAGGGGCATGAAGGCGCGCGGCGGGAGCTCGCGCGGCTGCGGGCGGAATAAAATCCCCTCAAGCCCGCAAGCTCACGGCCGCGGGTCATTTCCGCGCCGCACCGCCGCGGCGATTTTGGCCTTGTAGGCGTCCGTCGCCGCCATGCCCCGCGGCGGCTGCAGCAGGTCGAGCGGCGCGGGGCGGCTTTTGCGGTTCAGGGCGTTGACCAGCGCGTAGCAGGCCGTGTTGGCGAAGGCGTTGTTGTTCTCGTCGCGCGTGATGTAATGCGCCAGTTCGTGATAGCTCCTGCGGTGCGTCCACTTCGGGTAGAGCGGACGGAAATATTTCTTCTCCTTGCGCTTGCCGTTTTCGTCATACTGCCACTGGTAGTAGGTCGGGCGGACAGGCGCGCTGACCATCGCGCTCGTGGCGGAAAGGGAACGGATCACCAGCTCTTTTCCGTCCTTTTTGCGGCGGGCGAGCTTGTTGTAGACCGTGCCGAGCGTTCCCCAGATCAGGTTCTTGGCGCGCATCATGCGGTCGTTGCTGGCGACGAGGTAGAGCGTGGTGAAGCGGCCCTTTTCCTTCGTGTAGCGCGAGAAGACGCCCGCCGCGACCAGCACGACTTCGCTCAGGAGGCCGCGCGCGTCCTTTTCCGCGTAGCCGATATCCTTCATCATCCGCAGCGTGGCGTTGTAGGTCTCCTGCGCGACGATCGCGCCCGCGCTGTAGCCGAAGATCGTCACGTTGCGGAGATTTTTTTTCGCCTCCTCGATCGGCAGCGGCGCGCCGGAAACGCGGCCCTTCGCGTCGCGCGAGAAATCCTTCGCCACCAGCGGCATCAGCACCGCCGCGCCGATGTCGAAGCCCGCGTCCGAGGAGCGTTGCGACGGACGGCTGTTGTAAAACGCGAGGTTGAAAAGGTTGCGCAGGCTCGTGTGCGACCAGCCGTAGATCTGCGGCAGGTTTTGCGGGAAGGCCTCCTGCAGCAGCTCTTCCATGCTCTTGATGCTGCCCGCGACATAGCCCGGGCGGTTGTTGTTGGTCAAAAAGCCGGACAGGTAAACGACTGTCGGCCGCGTGATGCGTGCCTGATCGAGCGGCACTTCCACCAGCTGCGTCTTGCCCGACGCGTCGGGCATTCTCTGCCATAATTTTCCCATATTTGACCTCCGGCGGCATTCTTTTACAAAGCCACGCCCTTGTCAATGATTATTATGGAATGATTTTTTACGGAAGTCAGGCCGTTTTACGGGGGTTGACGGTTATGATAAATGATGTTACCCAGTGTCCTCGTTTTTATGGAACAATTTTTATTCAGGAAAGGCCGTCATCATGGCTTCAGGACAAGCGGCGCCGCACGCGTGGGAAAAATCCTACCCCGAAAACCTCGACTGGCATGCGGAGATACCGCCGTCAACCCTGCCCGCGCTCTTTGACGAATCGGTGAAAAAATACGCGGACCGCGTCTGCCTCAACTTCATGGGCGAAAAGCTCACCTATAAAGAAGTGGGCGCGATGGTCGACAGCTTCGCCCGCGGCCTGCAGGAACAAGGCATCGGCAAGGGCGCGAAGGTCGGGCTCTGCCTGCCCAACTCGCCCTTTTACGTCATCGCCTATTACGCCGCGCTCAAGGCCGGCGCGACGGTCGTCAACTTCAACCCGCTCTATGCCGCGCACGAGATGGAGCACCAGATCCGCGACAGCGACGCCGACATGATGGTGACGCTCGATCTCGCGCAGGTCTACCCCAAGGTCGGGCGCATGCTGGGCGAGGCCCGCCTCAAAAAAATCGTCGTCTGCGACATGGCCGACATCCTGCCGGCGAAAAAGGCCTTCGGCTTCAGGGCCTTCAACAGGCTCTCCCGCATGGCGCACGCACGCCCGCTGAAGGCCCTTTTCAACGATTACGCCGGACGGAAAATCGACGCCCTCGGCAAAAAAATCGGCGTGCAGTCCGCCGTCAGGGTCAAAAAAGACGCAAGCCACCTCCGTTTCTCCGATCTTGTCAAAACGAAAGGCAGGCCCGCGCCGGCCGCCGTTTCCCCGGATGACGTCGCCGTGCTGCAATATACCGGCGGGACAACCGGCGTGCCCAAGGCGGCGGTCTTGAGCCAGGGCAACCTCGCCGCCAACGTCCGGCAGGCGGCCCTGTGGTTCCTCGCGGGCGAGCAGCGCGAAAAGCAGGACAAAATCCTCGCCGTGCTGCCGTTCTTCCACGTCTTCAGCATGACGGCGCAGATGAACCTCAGCCTTTACACCGGCGCGGAGCTGGTCATGCTGCCGAAGTTCGAACTGAAAGAGTTCCTCGAAACCGTGACCCGCGAAAAGCCGACCATCTTCGCGGGCGTGCCGGACCTTTACAAGAAAATCGTCGAAGCGCCGGATCTCGGCAAATACGACCTTTCGTCGCTGCAGGTCTGCATTTCCGGCGCCGCGCCGCTGACCGACGAAGTCAGGGCCGGCTTCAAAAAGGCCACCGGCATCGAGCTGCTCGAAGGCTACGGCTCGTCGGAATGCTCGGCCGCCGCCGTCGCCAACCCCGTCCGCGGCGTGAAAAAGCCGAAGTCGATCGGCATGCCGCTGCCGGGCACGGAAGTGAAAATCCTCCCGCTGGAAGATTACAGGGAAGCGGGCAAGGCCGTGGGCGAGATCTGCCTGCGCGGCCCGCAGGTCATGCAGGGCTACTGGAAAAAACCCGATGAAACGGCGGGGGTCATGGAAAAGGACGGCTTCATGCGCACCGGCGACGTCGGCTACGTGGACGAGGACGGCTACGTCTTCATCGTCGGCCGCAGCAAGGACATGATCATCCTCAACGGCCTCAAGATCTTCCCGCTCAAGGTCGAAAGCGCCATCCTCAAGCACGAAGCGGTGAAGGACGTCAGCGTCATCGGCGTGAAGAACGCCAAGACCGGCGAAGCGCCGAAGGCTTTCATCGTCCTCAAGGAAGGCAAGACCCTGGCGGACGGCGAACTGCAGAAATTCCTCGCAGGCTATCTCGCCCCTTACGAGATCCCGCGCCTCGTCGAATATCGCGCGAACCTGCCTCTCACCGCCATCGGCAAGCCGGACAAAAAGGCGCTCAAAAAAGAGGAGGAGGCGAAGGCCGCGCACGCTGCCGCCCGTCCGCAACCGAAAATCTAAAGCCTTCCCCTGTTAGCTTGAAGCATAGCCTGAATTGGCGAAGTAATTTGAACACTCTGTTGGAGAGAAGGCGTCAAGAAAAGTTCCTATGCGGCGCCATACTGTTTCCACAGGTATGCTCTTCAGCCTTCCTGAGGAGGGTTTTGAGCTTGGAGAAGACCTGTCCGACGGGGTTAAGGTCGGACTGTAAGAAAGCGCGGCGGCAAGGTTTACACTGACTGCTATCAGGCCTACGACGCGCTGACGTGTCCGACTTCCACCATGAGCGCATCAACCATTCGACGCTGTTCGCCGACAAGCAGAACCACATCAACGGCATCGAGAACTTCTGGAACCAGGCCAAGCGCCATATGCGCCGCTTCAACGGCGGCGGCCATAAAACCCTTCAAAACCAGCTCAAACGGTGGTATAGACAGGATCAGAAGTAGCCGTTAGCTACGCCTGCCCCAAAAGTTATGGAGCATAAGAAATGAAGGCTTTCATGCGCAGACCGCGGCGGACAGGGGCTTTCTCTTTATTGGCCGCGACGCTTTTCGCCATCGGCCTGTTTGCGGCCCCACCCGCAGCCCGCGCCGCCCGGCAGGGCCAAAGCATATTGCGCGCCACGCTGCAAAACGGCCTGCAGGTCGTCATCGTCCGCAACACCCTCGCGCCGGTGGTGACGACGGTGATGAATTACAAGGTCGGTTCGGACGAGGCGCCGGAAGGCTTTCCCGGCATGGCGCACGCGCAGGAACACATGATGTTCCGCGGCAGCCCCGGCCTCGACGCCAACCAGCTGGCGGACATCTCGGCGGGTATGGGCGGCCAATTCGACGCCGACACCACGCAGACCATGACGCAATTTTTCTTCACCGTTCCCACGGCCGACATGCCCGTCGCGCTGCGCATTGCCGCCATCCGCATGCGCGGCGTGCTCGATACGGATGCGCTGTGGGACAACGAGCGCCGCGCCATCGAGCAGGAGGTGGCGCAGGACCTGTCCAACCCAGAATACGTTCTTTACACGAAGCTGCTGGCGGCAATGTTCCGCGGCACGCCCTATGCGCACGACGCGCTGGGCACGAAAGCCTCTTTTGACAAGACGACGGGTGCCATGCTGCACGGGTTTTACGACCGCTGGTACGCGCCCAACAACGCCGTTCTGGTGATCGTGGGCGACGTCGACCCGAAAAAGGCGCTTGTTCTGGTCAAAGCGCTGTTCGGCTCGATTCCGGCCCGCACGCTTCCGCCGCGGCCCGCTTTCGCGTTCGGCGCCGTTTCCGCGGCAACGCTCGACCTGAAAACCGATTTGCCGTACGGGCTGTCTGCCCTTTCATTTCGCATGCCCGGCTCCGACAGCCCCGATTTCGCCGCCGCGAAGGTTCTCGCCGACGTGCTGGACAGCCAGCGCGGCAGCCTCTACGCCCTCGTGCCCGCGGGCAAGGCGCTGTTCGCCGGTTTCAGCCTGAGCTCCCTTCCCAAGGCGAGCCTCGGGTACGCCATCGCGGGCTTCCCCAAAAATGCCGACGGAAAGGCACTGGCCGGCGCGATGCGCAACATCCTCGCTGAAGACGTCAAAAACGGCGTGCCCGCCGGCCTTGTCGCGGCCGCCAAGCGGCGCGCGCTGGCAGAGGCGGAATTTCAGAAGAATTCCGTCTCCGGACTGGCGATGGCATGGTCGGACGCGCTCGCCGAAAAAGGCTGGCGCTCCCCCGAAGACGGCGCCGCGGCCATCCAGAAAGTGACCGTGGCCGAAGTCAACCGCGTCGCCCGCGCCTACCTCTCCGGAAACGGCGCGATAACGGCCATCCTCACCCCGCAGGTTTCCGGCCGGCCCGTCAGCTCGAAATCGTATGGCGGGCAGGAAACCTTCGCGCCCAGGAACGTCAAGGCCGTCACCCTGCCTCTCTGGGCGGAAACGGCCCTCAAAAACCTCTCCATCCCCGAAATGGCCATACGCCCCGTGACCACCGTCCTGCCGAACGGCATCAGGCTTATCGTGCAGCCGGAATCCGTCAGCGACACCGTCAGCGTTTACGGCCACATCAAGAACAATGCCGGTCTTGAAGCGCCGCACGGGCAAGACGGCATCGACGAGGAACTGGACCAGCTCTTCCCTTACGGCACGGACAGGCTTGGCCGCGTCGCGTTCCAGAAGGCGCTGGACGACATCGGCGCCGTCGAAACCGCAGGCACGGACTTTTCCCTCACCGTGCCGGCGCGGGATCTGGAACGCGGCGTCCGGCTTCTGGCCGGCAACGAACTGCATCCCGCCCTGCCGGAAAAGGCCTTCGCGGTCACCCGCGCGCAGCTGGCGGCCACCGTCGCCGGGCGGCTGCAAAGCCCGGATTACCTGTCCGGCCGCGCGCTGCTCACGGCCCTGTTTCCCAAGGCCGACCCGACCTTGCGGCAGGCAACGCCCGCCACCGTCTCGGGCCTC
>JAGXAX010000260.1 GCA_018971405.1 Alphaproteobacteria bacterium
TGCGGGTGTAGCTCAGTTGGTTAGAGCGCCGGCCTGTCACGCCGGAGGTCGCGGGTTCGAGCCCCGTCACTCGCGCCATGGATTCTGAACGGCCTTAGGCGGTCTGCGGGCTGCCCTGCCCCTGTTTTTCTTGCCTTTGCCACGCTGCGCGCCTATACACTCTCCATGTCTGACACTGATAAAATAGTCGCCGCCCCTTCCCCCGCAAATATACCGAATACTGCCGAATATGGAGCGGAATCGATCAAGGTTCTCAAGGGCCTGGATGCTGTCCGCAAGCGCCCGGGCATGTATATCGGCGACACTGATGACGGTTCGGGCCTGCACCATATGGTATTCGAGGTGTCGGACAATGCGATCGACGAGGCGCTCGCCGGGCATTGCGACCGGATATTGATCCAGCTCAACGCTGATGGTTCGGTGACGGTCGAGGATAATGGCCGTGGCATCCCGACCGGGATCCACCCTGAAGAGGGCGTATCGGCGGCGGAAGTGATTATGACCCAGCTTCATGCCGGTGGCAAGTTCGAGAACACCTCTGACGACAATGCCTACAAGGTTTCGGGCGGGCTGCACGGGGTCGGCGTTTCCGTCGTCAATGCACTCTCAATCAGGCTTGATCTCACCATCTGGCGCGAGGCGCAAGAGCATTATATGCAGTTTGTGCATGGCGATGCGGTGGCACCCTTGAAGCTGGTAGGGCCCGCACCTTTTGGCACCGATGGCAAACCCAAAAAGGGTACACAAGTCACGTTTTTACCCTCTCCTGACACATTCAAAATCACCGAGTTTGACTTCGAAAAGCTCGAACATCGCTACCGCGAGCTGGCTTTCCTCAATTCCGGCGTGCGGATTTTCCTCGCCGATGCGCGCCATGCAGAGCGCGTCGAGCATGAACTATTCTATGAAGGCGGGATTGCCGCGTTCGTCAAATATCTCGATCGCAACAAAGTATCTCTTTTCCCCGATCCGATTGCGGTGTCGGGTCAGCGCGACGGCATTGGCATCGATGTCGCGCTAGAGTGGAATGACAGCTATTACGAAAATGTCCTTTGCTTCACCAACAATATCCCGCAGCGCGACGGCGGCACGCACCTCGCCGGTTTCCGCGCCGCGCTGACGCGCACCGTCAACCAGTACGCCGAAAGCTCGGGACTGCTCAAAAAAGAGAAAGTCGCGCTCTCCGGCGAAGACATGCGCGAAGGGCTGACCTGCGTCCTGTCGGTCAAAGTGCCCGACCCGAAATTCTCCAGCCAGACGAAGGACAAGCTGGTATCGAGCGAAGTCCGCCCCGTGGTCGAAAGCGTCATGGCGGAAAAACTCGGCGCCTGGTTCGAGGAAAACCCGGCCGACGCCAAAAAAGTCGTCGGCAAGGTGATCGAGGCCGCCGCCGCGCGGGAAGCCGCGCGCAAGGCCCGCGACCTCACCCGCCGCAAAGGACTGCTCGACGTCACCTCCCTGCCCGGCAAGCTCGCCGACTGCTCGGAGAAAGACCCGGCGCTCTCCGAAATCTTCATCGTCGAGGGCGACTCCGCGGGCGGCTCGGCCAAGCAGGGGCGCAACCGCGCCAATCAGGCCATCCTCCCCCTGCGCGGCAAGATCCTCAACGTCGAGCGCGCGCGCTTTGACAAGATGCTCTCCTCCGAGCAGGTCGGCACGCTGATCACCGCGCTCGGCACCAGCATCGGCAACGAGGAATTCAACATTGAAAAGCTCCGCTACCACAAAATCATCATCATGACCGACGCCGACGTCGACGGCTCGCACATTCGTACATTGTTATTGACCTTCTTCTACCGCCAGATGCCGGAGATCATCCGCCGCGGCTACCTCTACATCGCCCAGCCGCCGCTTTACAAGGTCAAGCGCGGCAAGTCCGAGCGCTACATCAAGGACGACCCCGAACTTGAAAGCTACCTCATCGACGGCGCGACCGAAGACATGCGTTTCAAACTCTTCAACGGCGACACCACTTCGGGGCAGGACTTCCGCGGCATCCTCAAGCTCGCCAAAACCGTGCGCCAGAGCATGGCGCCGATCATCGACCGCCTCGGCAACCAGCATATCGTCGAGCAGACGGCCGCAGCGGACGGCTTCAACCCCTCGAAACGCACCGCCGCGACCGCCGAAGACATCGCGCGCCGCCTCGACGCCATCTCCGCCTCCTACGAAAAGGGCTGGAAGGGCGGCGTGGAGAACGGAGGCTATGTTTTCGCCCGCACCATCCGCGGCGTGGAAACGCGCCTCGAACTGCCCGCCGAATTCCTCAACGGCGGCGAAGGCCAGAAAATTGCGAAAGCCCACGAGGTCTTCAGCGAGTTTTTCGACGGGCCGGGCGCGCTGCTGCTCGCCGACGGCAAGGAAATACAGATCAGCGGGCCTTACGATTTGTTCAAAAAAGTCATCGAGGCCGCGAAGAAAGGCCTCTCCATCCAGCGCTACAAAGGCCTCGGCGAGATGAACGCCGGCCAGTTGTGGGAAACGACGCTCGACCCCGAAACGCGCTCGCTTTTGCAGGTGAAGATCGAGAACGCCGACATCGCCTCGGACATTTTCTCCACGCTGATGGGCGATGTGGTCGAGCCGCGCCGTGACTTTATTCAGGAACACGCGCTGGAAGTCGCCAACCTCGATATCTGATTTGCACGCGAAGCGTGCAGACGCGCAGGGCCGCCCGCCCCGATGGCGGAAGCCGCCTCTTACTTCTTCGGGTTCAGAAGTGTCTTGAACCGTTCGTAATCCCGCACCGCCGGCGGCACGAACGCCTGCTCCTGCCCTGCCGCCTTTTTCGCCGCGGCAAGCTCCTCCTTCAGGGCTGCGACCTGCTTC
>JAGXAX010000261.1 GCA_018971405.1 Alphaproteobacteria bacterium
GAGGATGTTGGCGCGTTCGAGCTCGACCTTGAGGATGTCCAGACACTGGCGGTGCAGCCGCTCGATCAGGTTGATTGATTCATAATAGTGCATCATCGCATTATGTCTCCCGCTGTCATATCCTCTTATGATAGTAAGATACATTAACCTATAAGACAAGCTCTTGCGCGCCAAGGCTCTGGAAACAGGCTTCGACGTCGGCGTCCTTCACTTTGGCGGCGGTGGCGGGATTCCAGCGCGGGGCGCGGTCTTTGTCGATCAGCGCCGCGCGCACGCCCTCGTAAAAATCGGGGCGGTCGATGCAGGCCTGGCTGAGCCTGTACTCCATAGCCATAACGTCCGCGAAATCCATTTTCGCGCCGCGCCGGATCTGCTGCAGGGTGATTTTCAGGCTCGACGGCGACACGGCCTTCAGCGCCTCCAGCGTGCCGAGCGCCCAAGGGGAAGCGTCGCGCTCCAGCGCGGCGAAAATCTCCGCGATGCTGTCGTATCCGAAGCAGCTGTCGATCTTCTCGCGATACGGCACGAGATCGGAGAGAGGTTCCGGCTTTTGCGCGAAACTTTTCAGGATCGCTTCAAGGCGTTGCGGCGCGCTTGCGATTTCCGCGCGCAGGGCCGCCATTTTCGCCCGCGGCACGAAATGCGTGGCGAAGCCGATATAAAGCGTGTCGAAGGTTCTGGCGCGGCGGCTGGTGAGAGCGAGATACAATCCCGTCTGCCCCGGACAACGCGGCAAAAAGTAGCCGCCGCCGACGTCTGGGAAAAAGCCGATCGTCGCCTCCGGCATGGCGAAGACGGTGGTTTCGGTGACGACGCGGTGCGAGCCGTGCGCCGAAACGCCCTTGCCGCCGCCCATCACGATGCCGTCGGCCAGCGCGATGTAAGGCTTGGGATAAGTGAAGATGCGGTGGTTGAGCGTGTATTCGGCGCGGAAAAACTCTCCCGCCTCGGCACGCGCAGAGCCGCCTTTCTTGACCATTTCAGCGACGCTCTTGATGTCGCCGCCGGAGCAAAACGCGCGGTCTCCCGATCCGGCGATCATCACGGCCTCGATCGCGGGATCAGCCGCCCATTCCGCCAGTTGGCGATCCATGCGCTTCACCATGTCGAACGTCAGGGCGTTCAATACTTGCGGGCGGTTGAGCGTGATCACCCCTGCGCCGCCCTCGACTGTAAAAAGAATTTCCGGTTCGGACATGTCTTCCTCTCCCTTAATTTCGCCGCTGAAACCTAGCATAAAAACCTGTTGACACAGAGGCGGAACTAAACTAGAACAAAATAGGAATGTGTTTAACAAAGGGTGCCTCATGCTCACCAAGAAACAACGCGACCTGCTCATTTTCATCAAAGATTACATACAGAATACCTGCCTTTCGCCCTCGTTCGAGGAGATGAATGCGGGGCTCGACATCAAATCCAAATCCGGCATCCACCGCCTGATCAACGCGCTGGTCGAGCGCGGGTTCCTCGCCCGCCTGCCCAACAAGGCCCGCGCGCTCGAAGTCCGCAAGCTGCCGGAGAACGTGTCCTCCCCGTCCAACAGCAACACCCCCGCCGGACGCGCGTCCGCGGCGCCGCCGAAAAATAACGACGCCGAAGAAGTCGCGCAATTGCCGCTCTACGGCAAGATCGCCGCCGGCACGCCGATCGAGGCATTGCGTCAGGAGCACGACATGATCGGCATCCCGATGGGCATGCTCGGCGTGCAGCCCTGCTACGCGCTGACCGTCGAAGGGGATTCGATGATCAAGGCCGGCATCATGGACGGCGACATCGTCGTCATCGAGAAATGCGACCGCGCCTCGGACGGCGAGATCGTCGTCGCGCTGGTCGATGAAGAGAAAGTCACGCTGAAGCGCCTGCGCCGCGAAATTGGCTCCATCGTTTTGATGCCGGAGAACGACGCCTACCAGCCGATCCGCCTCGCCCCCAACCGCGTGCGCATACAGGGCCGCCTGCGCAGCCTGCTCCGCTCGTACTGAATAACAGAATAAAAAAAAGCCGCCCCCGTTCAGCGGCGGGGCGGCTTTTTTAGCGGGCGCGGAGAAGCGTCTATTTTTTGTCGGCTGCCGCCGCGCGGATGGCGGTGCTCTGGTTTTCCATTTCGTCTTCGGAGAGGACGCCGGGGTCCACTTTGTTCCCGATCACAAAGGAGGGCGTGCCGCTGATGCCAAGCTCCTGCGCCAGCTCCACGTTCTTCTCGATCTGGTTCGTGACGTCAGCCGATTCCGCATCCTTCTCGGCCGCCGCGACGTCCATGCCGACATTCTTGGAAACGCTCTTCAGCAGGTCGTCGGTGATCGGCTCCCTGTTCAGCATCATCGCCGAATGGAAAGCGAAATACTTGCCCTGCTTCTGCGCGGCCAGCGCCCACTTGGCGGCCTCGACCGAGGACGGCCCGAGGATCGGGAAGTCCTTGAAGACGAAACGGACGTTCTTGTCGTCCTTCAGCAGCGCCTGCACCGAGGGGAAGCTGCCCTTGCAATAGTGGCAGTTGTAATCGAAAAACTCCACGACCGTGACGTCGCCCTTCGGGTTGCCCGCCACGGGGGAAGCGGAGCTTGTCAGCTCCTTCTCGTTTTTCTTCACGCCTTCTTCGGCCTGCTGGCTCGCCGCCTGAAAGCGGTAGTTGTTCACGGAGTCCATGATCAGCTTCGGATTGTTGACGATGTAGTCGTGCACGATCTGCTCGACCTGCGCTTTCGTCAGCACCGCGTCTGCCGCGCGCGCCGGCGACAGGGCGGCGAAGCAGGCGAAGGCGGCGGCCAGCGCCAGCCCCGTAAAGGCAATCTTTTTAATCGACATGGTTGATGATCCTCTGC
>JAGXAX010000011.1 GCA_018971405.1 Alphaproteobacteria bacterium
CGGTTGCGACCGACGGCCACCGTCTCGCGCGCTTCGAGATGCCGCTGCCCGACGGCGCGAAGGACATCCCCGGCGTGATCATCCCGCGGAAAGCCATCAACGAGATCCGCAAGCTGATCGACGAGGCGGGCGACGCCATCGGCATCGGCCTTTCGGACAACCGCCTGCGTTTTTCGTTCGACCATATCGCGATGACCACCAAGCTGATCGACGGCACCTTCCCCGACTACGACCGCGTCATTCCCAAGAACAACGACAAGGTGCTGGAAGTGAACCCGGCGGTCTTCGCCTCGGCGGTCGACCGTGTCTCGACGATTTCATCCGAGAAGTCCCGCGCCGTGAAGCTCACCCTCAACGGCAAGACCATGACGCTCTCCGCCAATTCGCCGGACTCAGGCTCTGCGTCGGAAGAGATCGAAGTGCGTTTTTCCGCCCAGCCGATGGAGATCGGCTTCAACTCCGCCTATCTGATGGATGTGGCCAAGCAGATCGAGGGCGAGGGGTGCAGAATTTCATTGTCAGACCCCGCTTCGCCGACGATCATTCAGGACGTGGCCGACAATTCGTCGCTCTATGTCCTGATGCCGATGCGGGTTTAACACATGGCGCTGGAGGCGCCCCCCCCCCGCTGGCATTTGCGCCGGACGACGTGGAAATCAGGTCAGGCTGGGAGCAAAAACTTGCCGGTATGCGCGTGCCGCGGATTTTTTTGCGTAAATTCAGAAAACTGTCCTTCCGTCGTTACGGAAGCAGAGATGACTTGTTGCGCCAGCATATGTTCGTGCGTTTTGGCATGCGCGTCGGAAAATACAGTTACGGTTTTGAACAGTTAAGTGCGGTCGGGCGCGTACGCGAGATCGGCGCTTTTACCTCCATCGCGCCGAACGTTGGCGTGTCAGAAGGCAACCATTCCACCGACCGCGTTTCCGTGCATCCGTTTTTCTTTTTAAAGGACTTCGGCTTCATGGAAAAAGATGTTCCCGTTCCTATCGCCCGCAACGGCGATATCCGCATTGGCCATGACGTCTGGATTGGCCGCGATGTGACGATTTTGACGGACGTCACAATCGGCACCGGCGCGGTTGTCGGCGCGGGCGCGGTGGTGACGCGCGACGTGCCGCCGTATGCGGTCGTCATGGGCGTGCCCGCGAAGGTCGCCCGTTACCGTTTCGACGCGGAGACTGTAGAAAAATTGCTGGCCAGCAAATGGTGGACGTGGACGGATGACAAGATCCGCAAGAACATATCCGGTTTTTTAAATCCGGCGGCTTTTATTGAAAAATTCGGCTAGACTCACTGCACCACGACGGCGCAGTCGGCACAGGTGTTGACGTTGTGCGTTGCGCGCGTGCCGAGCAGAGGGGAAAGCCTGCCCGAGATGTAGCCGGCCAGCTGCGCGTTAACGGCGGACGGGGCGGCGCTTGCGGCGCGGCGCTTGCCGACGTAAATCCGCACGTGCTGCTCCGGCGCGGGGGTGACCGCGCTGCGGGCTGACGTGCCGCAGGCCGCCATAAATGTCATTAAAATCAGTACTTTAAAAATATTTCGCATTCTTCGCCTCATGAAAATTGCATTATGTATATAACAATTTTCTCCTCAGCGCAAGGGATTTAACCCCGTCGCCGCCCGCGCCCGAGAAAGCGTTTTACGGGCCTCGCCGCGGGCGCGTTCCGCCCCCTGCGCGAGCAGGGCATCGATCTTTTTGGTGTCGGCCATGTAGTCGTTGTAAATCGCGGTCGGTTTTTCGAAGGCCTGCTCCAGCGCATCGAAGAGTTTTTGTTTCGCGTCGCCATAGCCCATCCCGCCTTTGATAAAGGCTTCGCGCAGCGCGGCGACGCCGCTTGCATCCGCCACCTGCGCGTAGATCTGGAAGATGGTGTTGTTGTCGGGGTCTTTCGGTTCTTCGGGGAGTTTCGAGTCCGTGACGATCTTCATCACCAGTTTGCGCCGCGCCCTGCTGTCGATGAAAACGGGGATGTGGTTGCCGTAGGACTTGCTCATCTTGCGCCCGTCGAGGCCGGGCAGGATCGCGCCGGTTTCGCCGGCGAGTCTGTATTCCGGCAGTTTGAACGCTTCTTTAAACGTGTTGTTGAAATAGCCCGCCATGTCGCGGGCGAACTCGATATGCTGCACCTGATCCTTGCCGACCGGCACGATGTCCGTGTCCATGGCGAGGATGTCCGCCGCCATCAGGATGGGATAGGTGTAAAGCCCCATGTTGACGTCGGCGTCGGCGTCGCGCCCCGCCTCGCGGTTTTTGTCCACGGCGGCTTTGTAGGAGTGCGCGCGGTCCATCAGCCCTTTCGGCGTGACGGCGGCGAGCAGCTGCGTCAGTTCAAAAATTTCCGGCACGTCCGACTGGCGGTAGAAGACGGTCTTGGCGGGGTCAAGCCCCAGCGCCAGCCAGCAGGCGGCGACCTCGTATGAATCGCGTTTGAGCGCGGCGGGGTCGCGCACGGCGTTGAGCGCGTGATAGTCGGCGATGAAGAGGAAGGATTTCTCGTGCGCCGCCGCCAGTTCCAGCGCGGGGCGGATCGCGCCGATGTAGTTGCCGATATGCGGCGCGCCGGTCGGCTTGACGCCCGTGAGGATGGTTTTTGCCGCAGCTTTTGATGACATAACCTTAAAACTTCCCAAAATAGTCAAATTCCGCCCGCAGGCGCTCAACCTGTACGTTGACTTTAGTTTTTAGCGGATTACTGTCAATCAGAATAGAAAAATGAACGATATTCTGTAAACGATCCGGGGACATTCGCGACCATGACCAATGCCGCACATCACCAGCCCGCCGAAACACCGGCCCTCCTGAAGACGCCGTTGTGGGAACTGCACAAGGCGCTTGGGGGCAAGATGGTGCCCTTCGCGGGCTACGACATGCCGGTGCAGTACGACGGCATGGGCGTCCTGAAGGAACATCTGCATACGCGCCGCCGCGCGGGGCTGTTCGACGTCTCGCACATGGGGCAGGCCCTCCTGACGGCCAAGGAGGATCCCGCGCTCGCTCTGGAGAAGATCGTGCCCGGTTCGATGACCGGACTCGAGCCCGAAAAGCAGCGCTACACGCTGTTGCTCAACGACAAGGGCGGCATCCTCGACGACCTGATGGTGACGCGCTGGGACGACAAGACGCTGTTCCTCGTCGTCAACGCCGCCTGCAAGGAAAAGGATTTCAACTACATCCGGAAGACTATCGGGAAAGATGTGAAGCTCGACTATCTCGCCGACCGCGCGCTGCTGGCGCTGCAGGGGCCCGAAGCCGAGAAAGTCCTCGCCCGCCTCTTCCCGCTGGTCGCGGCGATGAAGTTCATGACCACGACGAAGGTCGTCTACGAAGGCGCGGAACTTTTCATCAGCCGCTCCGGCTACACCGGCGAGGACGGCTTCGAGATTTCCGTGCCCGCGGCCATGGCGGAGCGCTTCGCCAAACAGCTGCTGGAACACGAAGAAGTGAAGATGATCGGCCTCGGCGCGCGCGACAGCTTGAGACTGGAGGCGGGGCTTTGCCTTTACGGCCACGAGCTGGACGAAACCGTCACGCCGGTCGAGGCGAACTTGAAGTGGGTCATCCAGAAGCGCCGGCGCGAGGAGGGCGGCTTCTGCGGCGCGGACAGGATCCTCGCGCAATTGAAGGACGGCACGCAACGCCTGCGCGTCGGCATCAGGCCGGAAGGAAAAGCGCCTGTTAGAGAAGGCACGGAGATTTTGTCGCCGGAAGGGCAAGTCATCGGCATGATCACGAGCGGCGGCTTCGGCCCCAGCGTCGACCATCCGGTGGCGATGGGCTATGTGGAGAGCGCCTATGCCGCCGAAGGCACGCAGCTGCAGGCGATGCTGCGCGGCACGGCGCGCCCCTGCGCGGTCGCGGCGTTGCCGTTCATCGCCCCCAATTACAAGAGAGATTAACAGGAGAAAACCGGCCATGAGCAAGACACTTTTCAGCGACGATCACGAGTATGTCAAAATCGAGGGCGATACCGGCACTGTCGGCATCACGGACTACGCGCAAAACGCGCTGGGCGACGTCGTCTACGTCGAACTGCCGAAGGTCGGCGCGAAGATCGCCAAAGGCGAGCAGGCGGGCGTGGTGGAGAGCGTCAAGTCGGCGAGCGAGGTCTACGCGCCCGTGTCGGGCGAAGTCGTCGCCGTCAACGACGCGCTGGCGGGCGACCCCGCCGCCGTCAATCAGGACCCGCTCGGCAAGGGCTGGTTCTACAAGGTCAAAATCGGCAACCAGAACGAGCTGGTGGCGCTGAAGGACGAGGCCGCCTACGCGGATTACACGAAAGATTTGTAACACGATCGCCGTGCCACACGGCATGTCCGGCGCGGCGTAACGGGAGAACGGCATGAGCCTCGCAGAACTGGAACAAAAAGACGATTTCATCCGCCGCCACATCGGCCCCCGGCCGGAGCGCGTGGCGGAGATGCTGCGCGTCATCGGCGCAAGCTCGCTTGATGATTTGACGGCCAGGGCCGTTCCCGCGTCCATTCTCGAAAAGGCGCCGCCGGTTTCGGAAGCGCTTTCCGCCGAGCCGATGACGGAGACGGAAGCCCTGCAAAAACTGCAGGGCATGGCGCGGCAGAACAGGGTTTTCCGCTCGCTGATCGGCCTCGGCTATCACGACACCATCACGCCCAGCGTGATTTTGCGCAACGTGCTGCAAAATCCGGGCTGGTACACGGCCTACACGCCCTACCAGCCGGAGATCAGCCAGGGCCGGCTCGAGGCGCTGGTCAACTTCCAGCAGATGGTGATGGACCTGACGGGCATGGATCTCGCCAACGCCTCGATGCTCGACGAAGGTACGGCCGCGGCGGAAGCGATGACGCTGGCGCACCGCGCCGCGGCGCACAAGAGCGACGTCTTCCTCGTCGCCGCGGACTGCCATCCGCAGACGATCGCCGTGATCGAGACGCGCGCGGCGCCGCTCGGCATCAAAATCGTGACCGGAACGCCGGAAGATCTCGTGAAGCGCGAGGGCTTCGGCCTTTTGCTGCAATATCCCGCGACCAACGGCGACATCGGCGACTACGCGGAGGTCGTGAAAGCCGCCCATGCCAGGGGCATGCTCGTCGCCGTGGCGACGGACCTTCTCGCGCTCACGCTGCTCAGGCCGCCGGGCGAATGGGGCGCGGACATCGTTCTCGGCTCGGCGCAGCGCTTTGGCGTGCCGCTCGGCTTCGGCGGGCCGCACGCGGCCTTCTTCGCCGTCAAGGACGCCTACAAGCGCACCATGCCCGGGCGGATCGTCGGCGTTTCGGCGGATACCAAGGGCAAGGCGGCCTTCCGCCTCGCGCTGCAGACGCGCGAGCAGCACATCCGCCGCGAAAAGGCCACCAGCAACATCTGCACCGCGCAGGTGCTGCTCGCCAACATCGCGGGGTTCTACGCGGTTTACCACGGGCCGGAGGGCCTGAAGACCATCGCGACGCGCATCCACCGCCTGGCGGCGATCCTCGCCGCGGGGCTGGTGCGGCTCGGCTTCGAGATCGTCAACGACCGCTGCTTCGACACGCTGACGGTCGATGTCGGCGCGACGGCGGAGTCCATCCTCGCGCGCGCGCGGGAGAACGGCATCAACCTGCGCGATTGCGGCGACGGCTGCATCGGCGTCTCTCTCGACGAAAAATCCACCCGCGACGAAGTGGTGACGCTGTGGCAGATATTCTCCGGCCAGAGCGCCTTCGGCTTCGGCGTCGAAAGCCTCGACGCGGCCGCGCCCGACCTGATACCGGAAAATCTCAAGCGCGCCTCCGCCTACCTCACGCACCCGACGTTCCACATGCACCGCTCGGAAACGGAGATGCTGCGCTATCTCAGCTATCTGGAGCGCAAGGACATTTCGCTCAACCGCGCGATGATTCCGCTCGGCTCCTGCACGATGAAGCTGAACGCCACCGCCGAGATGATCCCGATCTCGTGGCCGGAATTCTGCGACATGCATCCCTTCGCGCCCGCGGAGCAGACGGAAGGCTACAGATTGATGCTGCGCGACCTCGAGAGGAAGCTCGAGGCGCTGACCGGCTTCGCCGCCGTGTCGCTGCAGCCGAACGCCGGCGCGCAGGGCGAATACGCGGGGCTGCTGGTCATCCGCGCCTACCACGCGGGCAGGGGCGAGTCGCATCGCGACGTCTGCCTCATCCCGTCTTCCGCGCACGGCACCAACCCCGCCTCGGCGGTGATGGCGGGGATGAAGGTCGTCGTCGTCGCCTGCGACGACAAGGGCAATATCGACTTGGGCGACCTGAAATCCAAGGCCGAAGCGCATAAGGACGCGCTCGCCGCGCTGATGGTGACGTACCCTTCGACGCACGGCGTCTTCGAGCAGGAGATCCGCGAGATCTGCGCCGTCATCCATGACAACGGCGGGCAGGTTTACATGGACGGCGCGAATTTCAACGCGCTGGTCGGCCTCGCCTGTCCGGGCAAGTTCGGCGCCGACGTGATGCACATGAATTTGCACAAAACCTTCTGCATTCCCCACGGCGGCGGCGGCCCCGGCATGGGGCCGATCGGCGTGGCCGGGCATCTGGCGAAGTTCCTGCCCGGCAACCCCGTGGTGCAGAGCGGCGGCGAGGAGAGCATCGGCGCGATTTCCGCCGCGCCGTGGGGCTCTGCCTCCATCCTGCCGATCTCGTGGATGTACATCTCGATGATGGGCGCGGAAGGGCTGAAGCGCGCGTCGCAGATCGCCATCCTCAACGCCAACTACATTTCGAAGAAGCTCGCGCCGCATTACGCCACGCTCTATACCGGCAAGACCGGCTACGTCGCGCACGAGTGCATCATCGACACGCGCCCGTTCAAGGAGAGCGCGCACGTGACGGTCGACGACATCGCGAAAAGGCTGATGGATTTCGGCTTCCACGCGCCGACCATGTCGTTTCCCGTGCCGGGCACGCTGATGATCGAGCCGACGGAGAGCGAATCCGCGGCCGAGCTCGACCGTTTCATCGCCGCGCTGGTGGCCATCCGCGGCGAGATCGCCCGCGTCGCGCGGGGCGCCTGGCCCCAGGACGACAACCCGCTCTGCAATGCGCCGCACACGCTGGCCGATGTGGCGGCGGACGACTGGACGCATCCCTACACGCGGGGCGAGGCGGCCTTCCCCGCCGCGTACCTCGCCGCCGACAAGTTCTGGCCGCCGGTCGGGCGCATCGACAACGTCGCGGGCGACCGCAATCTGGTTTGTTCCTGCCCGCCGATAGAGGATTATCAGAATGCCGCCTGACGGCGGGGGCAAAACGCCGCATAAAACCTGAACGAGAGGAAACAAGATGCCCGTAAACACCGCCGCCACCCCGAAACCCCAGCAGGCGACGCCGCAAGAGATGGCCAATGCCCTGCGCGCCCTTTCCATGGATGCGGTGCAAAAGGCGAATTCCGGCCACCCCGGCATGCCGATGGGCATGGCCGACGTGGCGACCGTCCTCTTCACGCGCTTTTTGAAGTTCGACCCGTCGCTGCCGGAATGGCCGGACCGCGACAGGTTCGTCCTCTCCGGCGGGCACGGCTCGATGCTGCTCTATTCGCTCCTTCATCTCACCGGCTACGAGAAGATGACGCTGGAGCAGATCAAGAATTTCCGCCAGATGGGCAGCCTCACGGCCGGGCATCCCGAGGTCAATCCCGCCGCGGGCATCGAGACGACGACGGGGCCGCTCGGGCAGGGCCTCGGCAACGCGGCCGGCTTCGCGCTGGCGGAACGGCTGCTCAACGCGCGTTTCGGCGGCGAACTCGTCGACCATTACACCTACGCGATGTGCGGCGACGGCGACCTGATGGAAGGCATCAGCCACGAGGCGGCGTCGCTCGCGGGGCATCTCGGCCTCGGGCGGCTGATCGTGCTCTATGACGACAACGGCATCTCCATCGACGGGCCGACGTCGCTCTCCTTCACCGATGACACGCGCAAACGCTTCGAGGCCTACGGCTGGGAAACGTTTGATGTCGACGGGCATGACCAGGACGCGGTCGCGGAGGCGATCGCTCACGCGCAGCTCAACCACAAGCAGCCGAGCCTGATCTGCTGCAAGACGAAGATCGGTTTCGGCGCGCCGACGAAAGAGGGCAAGTCCTCCAGCCACGGATCGCCCCTGGGCGACGCGGAGATCGCGGGCGCGCGGAAAAACCTTCACTGGCCCTATCCGCCGTTCGAGGTGCCGGAACATATCGTCAATGCCTGGCGCGATGCCGGCAAACGCGGCGCGGCCGCGCGCAAGAACTGGCAGGTGCGGCTCGACCGCAGCGGCAAACGCGACGCCTTCACCCACGGGCAGCGCGGCGACGTGACGGCGCAGGTCGGGTCTTTGATCAAGGAATTCAAAACGAAAGTGAAGAAAGAGGCGCCAACGGTGGCGACGCGCAAGGCCTCCGGCATGGTGCTGGAGACGCTGGCGGCGCACATGCCGGAGCTGATCGGCGGCTCGGCCGACCTTACCGGCTCGAACCTCACGCAGGTCAAGGGCATGAACGGCGTGACGCAGGACGATTTCGGGGGCAGCTACGTTTACTACGGCGTGCGCGAGCACGCCATGGCGGCGATGATGAACGGCATGGCGCTGCACCGCGGGATCATCCCCTACGGCGGCACGTTTCTGAGCTTCACCGATTATTGCCGCCCGTCGATCCGCCTCTCCGCGCTGATGAAGCAGCGCGTGGTCTACGTGATGACGCATGATTCCATCGGTCTCGGCGAAGACGGGCCGACGCACCAGCCGGTCGAGCATCTCGCCGCGCTCCGCGCCATCCCCAATGTGCTGGTGATGCGCCCCGCCGACGCCGTCGAGACGGCGGAATGCTGGCAGATCGCGCTCGAGCACGTGACCGGCCCCTGCATCCTCGCGCTGACGCGGCAGAACCTCCCCCTGCTGCGCAAGGAAAGCGGCGATGAAAACCCGACCCGCCGCGGCGCCTACATTCTCGCCGAGGCGGAGGGCGAATTGAAGGCGACGATCTGGGCGACGGGTTCGGAAGTCGAGATCGCGCTCGGCGCGCGCGCCCTGCTGCAGAAAGAGAAGATCGGCACGCGCGTCATTTCCGCGCCGTGCCTCGAACTCTTCGACCGGCAGGACGCGGCCTACAGGGAAACGCTCGCCGGCGGCAAGGTCACCGCGGCGATCGAGGCCGCCGCGCGCTACGGCTGGGACAAATACATCGGCCCCGAAAG
Source organism: Alphaproteobacteria bacterium (assembly GCA_018971405.1). Lineage (GTDB taxonomy): Bacteria > Pseudomonadota > Alphaproteobacteria > Micavibrionales > UBA2020 > PALSA-926. The sequence goes on from JAGXAX010000011.1 coordinate 9,171, forward strand.
CGAGAAGGGCGGCGGCATCTTCATCGGCATGAAGAGTTTTGGCGAGAGCGCGCCCGCGGAAGAGCTTTACAGGCATTTCGGCATCACCGCTTCAGCCGCCGCGGCGGCCATCAAAGAGAGGCTCTGACCGGCATGCCGCCGCGGCTGGCCGACCCCGATATCCGCTACAGGGACGGGTTCGTCGCGGCCCTGCGCGAAGGGCTGCACCTCGAACCGGCGGCGGAAGAGGATATCCGGCTCGCCGAGACCGATTTCGGCGGCTGGCTCGCCAAACGCAACGATCTGACGCGCGCCGTCGTCCTGCCCGACGGGCGGCAGGTCAGAAAAGTGCCGCAACGGGATTTCTGGCTGGTGGCGGAGGAAAATTTCCTCGGCGTCGTTTCTTTCCGCCCGCAGCTCAACGACCACCTGATGAAGCGCGGCGGGAATATCGGCTATGCGGTCAGGGCCTCCGCGCGGCGCAAGGGCTACGGGCGGCTGATGCTCGGGCTGATGCTCGATTACGCGCGCAAGGCGGGGCTGGAAAAAGTCCTCATTACCTGCCATGACGAAAACGCCGGTTCGATCAAAATCATCGAGGGCGCGGGCGGCGTTTTGCAGGACAAGGTGAACATCGCCGGCCTGGCCCTGCCGGAACGGCGCTACTGGATCGCGCTTTAGATTCTGAAAAAAAGATCCGCGCCGGAATAACTGCGCCGTTCCGCAACAAACGCTTTGGCTTGTGGGGCTTTGTGTCGTAAAACGTAAGGGCAAGTTTTCCCTTTTGCGAACCCGAAGGAGAGTCCTCATGACTACCAAAATTTCCATCAACGGTTTCGGCCGCATCGGCCGTCTCGTGCTGCGCGCGATCATGGAGAGCGGGCGCAACGACGTCTCCGTCGTCGCCATCAACGACCTCGCCACCGCCGAGGCCAACGCCCACCTGCTGAAATACGATTCCAACCACGGGCGCTTCGCCGGCGACGTGAAGGTCAGCGGCGACAGGCTGATCGTCAACGGCCACGAGATTTTGATGACGCAGCAGAGAGACCCGGCGGCGCTGCCGTGGAAAAGCCTCGGCGTCGACGTGGCGATGGAGTGCACCGGACTGTTCACCAAAAAAGCCGACGCGGAAAAGCACATCGCCGCCGGCGCGCGCAAAGTGCTGATCTCCGCGCCCGCGACGGACGAGGACATCACCGTCGTCTACGGCGTCAACCACGACAAGCTCGCCGCCGCGCACACCGTCGTTTCCAACGCCTCCTGCACGACGAACTGCCTTGCGCCCGTGGCCTTCGCGCTCCACAGGGCGATCGGCATCCAGAACGGTTTCATGACGACGATCCACAGCTACACCGGAGATCAACCCACATTGGACACGATGCACAAGGACCTGCACCGCGCCCGCGCCGCCGCCTGCAACATGGTGCCGACCTCGACCGGCGCGGCCAAGGCCGTCGGCAAGGTTCTGCCGGAACTCAAAGGCAAGCTCGACGGCGTTTCGATCCGCGTGCCGACGCCCAATGTTTCCGTGATCGACTTCAAGTTCAACGCCGCCAAGCCGACGACCGTTGAGGAAGTCAATGCGGCGATCATCAAGGCCGCCGACGGGCCGCTCAAAGGCATCCTCGGCTATTACGACGAGCCGCTGGTCAGCCATGATTTCAACCACGATCCGCGCTCGAGCATCTTTGCACTCAATGAAACCAAGGTCATCGAAGGCACGCTGGTGCGAGTCATGAGCTGGTATGACAACGAATGGGGCTTTTCCAACCGCATGTCGGACACGGCGGCGGTGATGGCGGCGCTGAAATAGAAATTTTATTTCTATAAAATAAATTGCTCCCTGATAATTTCCCGAGTATACGGAAGGGGAATTGTTTCCTTAAAAAAAAGTTTGATGTCATGTTTAAAAAATATCTGAAATCCGTTTACGCCAAAGGCTATAACCTGATGAGCTTCGCCACGCGCCCTGACGGCGCGATCACGGCGGCGCGCGTGGCTGGTGATGTGACCGGCCTTTTCGGCGGAACGGTTTTATCGGCAGTTGGCCTTGCCGCTATGGTGACTTCCCCGTTTCTGCTTTTGGCGGGCATCGGTCTTGCGGTCTCTGCGGCGACGCTCCCTCTGGCGGCGGGGCTGGCTGTCGCGGGCGTGGTGTGCGCGGCTGGCGGCGCCGCTGCGGGGGCGCTTGGCCTTGGCATGACGGATGCGGCCTATCACAGGTGGGGAATGACGAGCATCGGCGAAGATATGCTGTCTCTGCCGCGCGATGTCAGGAACTCTGTAAGCTGGACAGCGCGGAAATTGCGTCCGCTGTTTAAAAAGGCGCATGATCGGGTCACTCCGGTGCATAACGCGCCGCGTCCGGATAATACGCAAAACGCCGGCAAGCTTGAGCTTTGAGGCGAAAGCCGCTACCATCGGAACGCGGCGGGCATCCGTCCGCTTCTCTGCCGGTAAGTTTTATATTACGGTAAATTAAATAACGATATGTGCGGACATCAAAAGGCGCTAGTCTGCGCCGGTATTTGTTCCGTTAAATGCAACGATCTGTAAAAAAGGAGTCAGGATGATGGCAGTCGGTCAGTTTTTCAAGAATATGATCACGTCTTTTTATCGCGGCGGCGAGCAGTTCACCGAATCGGTGTCGCGCGGCATGGATCCGGTCAAGGCGCGGCGAATCGGCCGCGCGGTCGACGCCATCGGCGGCGGCGTGCTCACCTACATGGGCGCGGCCGGTCTGGTCGGCAACGCCCTTGGCATTGCGGCGCTCGTTTCGGCGGCGGGCCTCGTGTCCGCGCCCGTGGTGGTCACGACGCTCGCCACCACGGCCGTGTTCGGCACGCTCAACGTGCTCGGCACGGCGTTCGGCCTCGGCCTTTTAAGCGCCGCGGCGCAGAAGACCGGCCTGCCCGCGCCGCACGCCGTCGCGCAGCGCGTCGCCCATGAAACCGCTCGCCCCTTCAAATGGACGGCGCGGAAGCTCCGTCACCCGTTCCGGAAGGCGCACGACGGCCAAAAGGCCCCGAAAAAACAGCCGAAAATGAAACGCACCGGCCCGAAACCGGGCAGCTATAAGCTCTAATATTCCTTGATTCGCCGGAATAAGGCTTTACGATGCGGCGTGAACGGCTTTCACGCCGCATCTTTTTTCAATCTAGGAGAACCCCCATGCGCGTCACCCAGAAGGTCAAAAAAATCCTCGGCTATTACGAGAGCGACAATCCGGGAACGAAAGCCAGCCTCTGCCGCATCCTGATGCACGGCAAGCTCGGCGGAACGGGCAAGATGGTCATCCTGCCGGTCGATCAGGGGTTCGAGCACGGGCCGGCGCGCAGCTTCGCCATCAACCCCGAAGGCTATGATCCGCATTACCATTACCAGCTGGCGGTCGACGCGGGCTGCAACGCCTACGCGGCGCCGCTCGGCGCGCTGGAGGCGGGCGCGGACACTTTCGCGGGGGCTATCCCGCTGATCCTGAAAATCAACAGCTCCAACAGCCTGATTTCGGCGAAGGACCAGTCGGTCACCGGCAGCGTCGCCGACGCGCTCCGCCTCGGCTGCTCGGCCATCGGCTTCACCATCTATCCCGGCTCCGAGCACATGCTGGAGATGCAGGAAGAAATCACCCAGCTTTCCGAGGAGGCGAAGTCCGTCGGCCTCGCCACGGTCATCTGGTCTTACGTGCGCGGGCCTTCCATTTCCAAGGACGGCGAAACCGCCATCGATAACATCGCCTACGGCGCGCACATGGCGGCGCAGCTCGGCGCCCACATCATCAAGGTCAAGCTGCCGACCGACCATCTTGAACTGCCGGAAGCGAAAAAAGTTTATCTCGACCGCAAAATCCCCATCAAGACGCAGGCGGAGCGCGTGCGCCACGTCATGCAGTCGTCCTTCAACGGGCGGCGGCTGGTGGTTTTCTCCGGCGGCGCGGCCAAGGGTGAGAATGCCGTGCTCGAAGACGCCCGCGCGATTTATGAAGGCGGCGGCAACGGTTCTATCATGGGCCGCAACGCCTTCCAGCGCCCGCGCGAGGAGGCCCTGAAGCTGCTCGACGACGTGATGCAGGTCTATCTCGGCAAGGGCGGTTGAGATCGGTAGCCTTTTGATGGGCCTGGACATTCGCCAGGCACAGAAAGAGGTTCTTCCGGACATTCTGGACATCAGGTTCCGGACTTACGTGTTTCATGCGCCGTGGCCGTAAACGGCACAAGAGGCGACGACGCTGCTCGCAGATGTGGACAAGGAAGAGCTTGTCGGCGGGAATTTTTTTATCGTAAGCCTCGTCCAGCAATTTATCCGCAAAGGCGACGGTTGCGCGCGGGCTCATGGCGGCAAAGTCAACCGCGTCATTCAACAGCAGAATCTTCTCGATTGTCGGACTCGTGAAGTGGTTGATGTAGTTTTCCGCCAAGCGAGATGCACGGACATACATAAGCTCTTTAAGGTCTGCGGCGCTTGCGCGGCCATGTCTTTGAATATAGCGCAGGCAGGCGTACGCATCTGCTGCGTTTTCGCTGTATAGCCCCCCGCGCAGCCCGTAAGGCATGACAAGATGGCCGACTTCATGATCGAAAACAAATTGCGACTCGCGCAACCGGGAAGAAAATTTAAAACCGTTCTTCCGCAGCATGTCGTTTTCTCGCGGGTGCAGGGCGACAAGCCGGTATATTCCATCGCAAGAAGCCCGCGGGCCTTCTTTTATCGTAACGGCGATCGCGCGCCTGAAAGCCGCGCTGCTATTGATGACCTTGAGAATTTGTTCCTCGAGATTTTCGTCGGGGTGGACAAGGCGTCCGGTTCTTTCTCCGGTTTCAACAAAAAAACCCGGCTTGTCCGCAAATTGGGTTCGATTTGATTTATAAAGAGAATATTCTCTCAAGCCCTGAGCACGCCGCCGATGTTTTTCACGGCGTCGATGATCTTCGTGCCGGTTGCGGAGATTTCCTCGTCGGTGAGGGTTTTCTCGACCGGCTGCAAGGTCACGGCGACGGCGACGGATTTCTTTCCTGTCTCCACGCCTTTGCCCGCGTAAACGTCGAAAATCTCCACCGCGTCGATCAATTTTTTATCCGCGGACGCCACGGCGCGGACGAGCTTTTCCGCCTCCAGCTTTTCATCGACGATGAAGGCGAAGTCGCGGCTCACCGGCTGGAA
>JAGXAX010000262.1 GCA_018971405.1 Alphaproteobacteria bacterium
CGGCGCGTTTCCCTCTATCAGCCGGAAACGAACGCACGGCATCCCCTCGCCGCCGTGGAGATCACCAACGACGGCGAGAGCAGCCTGCCGCCGGGCATCCTGACGCTGTATGACGATAACCCTTTGCTGAAAGGCATAGATTTTGTCGGCGATGCGCAGCTCTCCACGCTGGACAAGGGCGAAAAACGCCTCGTCAGTTATGCGCTCGACACCAAAACGACGATCGACCGCTCCCAAAAAACGACTTCCACCGAAGGGAAGATGACCGCATCGCAGGGTATTGTCCGCGAAGCGGCCGAGTATCGCATGGAGACGGATTACACTGTTAAAGCGCCGCAGGATGCGCCACGCACCGTTATCATCGAGCAGCCGCGCTTGGGCGGGGATTATAAACTCGTCGAACCCGACCCCAAGACGGTCGGGATGACGGCGAACGATTATCGCATCGCTCTTTCACTCAAGGCGGGCGAAACGAAAACCTTGCGCGTCGTGCTGGAAGATCAGGTCTGGCAGTCCTACAGCATCAGCGACATGCCGGCCGACCGGCTGATGGCCTATGCTTCCGGCAATGGCGCGCTTTCCTCGTCCGCGCGCAAGGCTTTTGCGGAGATTGCCGGCCTTCGCCGCGCGCTTGATGATTTCGACCAGAAAATCGCCGCGGCCAAGAGCGACAGGCAGACGATTTTTCAGGATCAGGCGCGGATACGCGAAAACCTGAAAAGCCTGACCGGAAAGTCTGCCGTACAGCAAAGGTATCTCGACGAGCTGAACGTGCAGGAAGACAGCATCAGCAAACTGACGCGGCGGATACAGGATCTCTCCAGCCAGCGGCAAGCCAAGCAGGATGAATTGCAAAAGAAAATCGCCGCGCTCAGCTTTTAGTTAACAGGTTATTAATGTTGGCGTGATACCATAAAGGTGGCATATTGCATTTTAATAAACTTCTAAAGGCAGGCGAGGGGGTATGAAAAAATATATTGCGGCAGGGGCTATGGCGTTTTTTTTAAGTGTGCCGTCTCTTGTTTATGCACAGGTCGTTCCGCAGCAGGGCAGTTCCTCGTCGTCGAATAATCCCTCGGCAGACACGCATGGCGGCGGTAGCGGGCAGTCTTCCGGAGGTGGGATTCTGTGCGGTCTTTTCGGCGGCGGTAATGGCGGGTGAAAAAGCGGATATTTTGATTACCGGCTTTCCTGTTACTGGTTCACCCAAAACAGTACGGCACCGACCGTTGATTCCTGCAGGCAAATGACGAGCAAACCATCATCCTCCCCATATTAAAAACTGGACTTTGGCGAGGCCGTAAAGGCGTTCGTCCTGCAGAGTGAAGCCCGCGGGCAGGATCTCGGGTACTTTTTTCGACATTTCCAGCGCGCAAATAGCCCCTTCCTTGAGCCAGTCCTGCTGAACCAGCGCTTTCAAGGCTTCGGCGCCGAGATATTTTCCGTAGGGCGGATCAAGGAAAACCAGACTGCGGGGCTCGATATAAAGAGGGCGCGGAATGGGATCCGTGGCGTCAAACGTCAAAACGGCCGTACGTTCCGCTTCTCCGAGAACGGCAATGTTCTTTTTGCAGAAGTCTATGGCCGGATGCTCGCGTTCTATGAAAGCGGCATGTTTCGCGCCCTGCGACAGAGCCTCCAGTCCCAGAGCTCCCGTGCCGGCGAAAACATCCAGCACTGTTGCGTCTTCCAGCGCGCCATGGTGCCAGCCGCCATGCCGCAGGATGTTGAAAATGGATTCCCGCGTGCGGTCGCTTGTGGGGCGCGTGTCTTTGCCTTTGGGGGCGGAGAGAGGGCGCCCGCGGTGGAGTCCGCCGATAATACGCATACTGGCTCGAGTTTCCTGTTTGATTATAGAAGCTTAAGCCGGATCAGGACGAATATACAAGACTTTTGCGGCAAATTTTGTTAAAATGGAAAGATAGGGGCAAGTTAGGGCTTGAGCACCATGATGCGTCATATTTCCAGACCTTCCGGGAAGCCATTTTTATCCGCCTTGTGCGCGTTCACAACGCTCTTGCTTTTCAGCGTGACCGCGCGGGCGGCGTCGCCGCATGCGGTTGCGGGGTGTGACCCCACGGTATGGACGGCGATGACGGCAAAAGCGGCGGCGCAGGTCGTCTATGACGCCGCAGTGACGGATGAACTGATCAACAAGCCGGACAGCGTTCTGACGCTGACTTGCTTCAGCGATGCGGCAGGCGTTTCCGCGAAAAATGGCGGGGCGATTTTCTCGGGAGACTTTACGACGCAATTGCAGACCATCATGCCCGTGACGGGCGGCGGCTCGTACAATTGCACCGCGATAGGCACTCTCGAAGACGAGATCCTCAATCATGGCGTCGATACCGGCGCGCCCTTCGCCACATTCAACGACCTGATGAGCGGCAAGGCGCCATCGGGGGGCGGCAGCGATTTCACCGCAGGCTGGAAGGCGGCCAGCACGGCCTCCATCAACGGCACGCAAGGCGTGTTTCAGAATTTGAATACGGCGGTCAACGCGTTGCCGAAGCCGACCACATTTGATTTTTCGCAGGATAAGTCTTCATGTGATGTCCTGAAGACCGCGGGCATTGTGCAGTCTTGCCCATAGAGGATAGACGATGAAGAAGCTCAGGCTTTTCATTCTGGTTATGTTTGCCGTGACGGGGCTTTCCGGCTACGCCGCGGCGCAGTCCTCGTCTTCGTCGAGCAATCTTGATCCCGGCTGCGATCCGGAGATGATGACGATCTTGACGGATCAGGCCAACGCCGTGCGGGCGCGGGACAAGGCTTATGAAATGGAAATCATCAGCCGCGAGCCCTC
>JAGXAX010000263.1 GCA_018971405.1 Alphaproteobacteria bacterium
GCAGAGCAGCGATTCGAGCCCCGCCAGAAAAGCGATGGTGAAGGCGCTGGGCAGAAGCTCGCGCATTTTCGCCAGCGTAACGTGCGGCCAGTGCGGCGCGGGCAGAGTCTGCGGCACGCCGCCGAAAACGGTGCCGATGGTCGCGATTTTCAGCTTGAGCAATCCCGCCGCCATCGCCGCGCCGACGACGGCGACGAGCAGCGCGGGCACTTTGGGCGCAAAGCGGCGCGCCAGAACGATCGCCGCCAGCGATCCGGCGGAAACGGCGCAGGCGGCGGGCGTGAAGCTCGCGCGCGCGCGCCAGAACGCGCCCCATTCGCCGATGAAGCTGCCCGGCAGCTTGCCGGGGCTCAGACCGAACAGGTCGCCGATCTGGCTGGAGAATATGATGAGTGCGATGCCGGAGGTGAAACCGGTAATCACCGGTTGCGGAATGTATTTGATCCAGTCGCCGAGCCGCGCGAACCCTGCGGCGACCAGTATGACGCCCGCCATCAGCGTTGCGATCACGAGACCGTCGTAGCCGTGCGCCGCGATGATGCCGTAGACAATGACGACGAACGCGCCCGCAGGCCCTCCGATCTGGTAGCGGCAGCCGCTCAAAAGGGAAATCACGAGACCCGCGACCACGACCGTGACCAGCCCTTTGTCCGGCGTCGCGCCGGAGGCGATCGCCAGCGCCATCGATAGCGGAATGGCCACGATCGCCACGGTGAGCGCGGCGACGATATCGGCGCGGAAGGCCGGCAGGTCGTAACCCTGCCGCAGCACGGTGATCATTTTCGGCACGTACAAATGCCACCACGGGCGCGGCGACGACGCGGCGGGGTCCTTATTGGCTGTCATGAGTTTTGGTCCTTATTCGGAAGTCACGCCCGCCATTCGGGCAGGTTCCCAATTGTCGCAAGACATGAGGCAAATGCAACATGGAATTTACAAACGGTTTATTAAGTCTTTAATTATCAATTCTTTATTTAAAATTTCCAGTTTTCAGAGGAGGCGTGCGATCCGTCAAGGCAGGTTTCGCGCGGCTGGAAAACGCGACGGTGCCATCCCGCAAAACGGCTTTTCGCGATACGCCAAGGGCACAACCCGGAATTACTTTATCCATATAAATTTTCAGCAGATAAAACCTTTATTTTACAATATGTTAAATATGAGAGGAGATATATACTCTTTGTTTTTAGTTGCTTAGCTGATTTTTTCAATATATAACTCTGTCATTAATTTTCAGAATTTTAAAAGAGCGCTGCATGAAAAAGGCGTGGACATTTCTGTGCGTCTTCCTGAAACGCCGTGCCCTCCTGCCGGTTGCTTTTGCTTTCATTTTTTTCGTCCACCCCCTGTCGGCGCAGGCCTTTACCAACGCGCAAATCCAAAATGCCCAGCAGCAGAGCGGGCAGATCCAGCGCCAGCAGCAGCTGCAGCAGCAGGATGAAAGGGACAAAGCGCTGCAACAGCGGGGGCAAACCCAGATCAACGTGACGCCGCCGCCGCTGCAAAAGGGTCAGGGCGCGGGCTGCCGTCTCATCCGGCGCATCGAGCTGCTCAACCCCGTGCATATGCCGAAGGCGGAACGGAAAAAGTTGGTCGCTCCGTTCGAGGGCAAGTGCCTCGGCGTAGACCAGATCGAGAAGCTGATGTCCGCCGTCACGGCGTTCTATATCAACAAAGGCTATGTCACGACGCGCGTTTATCTGCCCGCGCAGGATCTTTCGACCGGCATTCTCAAGCTCCGGATCGTGCCCGGCAAGGTCGGCGCGATCAAAACGGACGAACGCAAAACGCAAATCAACTATCTCGGCAATATTTTTCCCGATGTCGTCGGGCATGACCTCAACCTGCGCGATTTCGAGCAGGGCATCGACCAGATCAACCGCCTGCTCTCCAACAACGCGACCATCGACATCGCGCCGGGCGCGCGGGCGGGAGAGAGCGTCGTCACCATCAACAACAATCCGGGGCGTCACTGGCGCGTGAGCGCGAACTACAACGACTACGGTGCCGCGACAACGGGCCGTGACCAGGGAGGCGTGACCGCGAGCTTCGACGACGTGGCAGGCCTGGAAGACTTCACGGCCCTGACCATAAACAAGACCCTCCCGCCCAACGACGGCTATCACCAGGCGACGGCCGAGAGCCTTCTGATGTCGCTGCCGCTCGGCTACTCGACGCTCAGTTTCAGCTACAATTATTCGGACTACGACAGCACTATCCTCTCCGGCGCGACCAACCTCCACCTCAGCGGCACCGACAATGCGGGCACGGTCACGCTCGACCGCGTGATCTGGCGCGGCCGGACGGACAAGGCCGACGTCAGCGCCGCGCTGACCAACGACGACACCCTGACCTACATCGACGGGCAGGAGATCAGCGTCAGCTCGCGCGTCCTGACTTACCTGACGCTGGCGGCCAATTACAGCACGCAAACGCACGGCGGCACCGCCACGCTGGGCGCGGCTTATGCCCGGGGCCTCGGCTTCTTCGACGCGCTGCATGATGCGGCAGGCATCGCCAGCTCCGTGCCGCATGCCCAGTTCGACAAATATACGCTGACCGCCGGCTACAGCAGGCCATTTTCCGCGGACAGGCAGAACTTCGTCTTCTCGACGCAGTTCAGCGGGCAATATGCGCCTTACGCGCTCTACGGCAACCAGCAGTTCTCGATCGGCGGGCCTTACACGGTGCGCGGCTTTCTCGACGAAGCGGTCGCCAATGACGACGGTTTTTATCTCCGTAACGACCTGACGCTGCTCAAAAGCGCGACGCTCGGCGGCCGCGCGGTCA
>JAGXAX010000264.1 GCA_018971405.1 Alphaproteobacteria bacterium
CCGCTTTTTGCAAAGACCTTTCGGAAGGTGATCTGGTCGCGGCCGAACAGTTGCCCCCGAGCAGGGAATATCCGCGATCGAAAAAACCGGTGCGCATCGCCGAGCGCCTCGGTAAAAAGGACGACCCGCGCCTTATCAGCCTCATCGCCATTCACAGCCACAGCATCCCGACCGATTTTTCCGCCGCCGCGCTGAAAGAAGCGAAAGACATGGCGGAGCCGGCGCTTTCCGGCGGCCGCGAGGATCTGCGCTCCCTGCCGCTCGTCACCATCGACGGCGCAGACGCGCGGGATTTCGACGACGCCGTCTTCGCCGAGCCCGACATCCACCCGCAAAACGAAGGCGGCTGGCACCTGATCGTCGCCATCGCCGACGTGTCTTTCTATGTGCGCCCGCAATCGGCGCTCGACAAGGAGGCCTTCGAGCGCGGAAACTCGACCTATTTCGCCGACCGCGTCGTGCCGATGCTGCCGGAACGCCTCTCGAACGACCTTTGCTCGCTGATGCCGCGCGTCAACCGCGCCTGCCTCGCCTGCCACCTCTGGATCGACAAGGACGGCCGCCTGCGCGCTCATAAATTCGTGCGCGGCCTGATGCGTTCCGCCGAGCGCCTGACCTATGAGGAGGTCGAAGACGCCCATAAAGGCTATCCGGGAGACAAGACTGCCCCCCTTCTTGAAACCGTCATCGCGCCGCTTTATAAAGCCTACGGCATCTTGAAGCGCGCGCGTGAATTGCGCGGCGCGCTGGAGATCGACCTGCCGGAACGCAAGGCGCTGATCAACGACAAAGGCATCGTCACCGCCATCGTGCCGCGCCAGCGGCTGCAAAGCCACCAGCTGGTCGAGGAATTTATGATCCTCGCCAACGTCGCGGCGGCGGAAGCGCTGGAAAATAAAGGCGCCCCCTGCCTTTACCGCATCCATGACAGCCCCTCTTTCGACCGTCTGGAGAACACGCGCGAATTTTTAAAGGAAATGGGCTACAGCCTGCCGAAAGCGGAGCATTTGAAGCCGAAGAACATCAACCATATCCTGCACCTGACCAAAGACAAACCGGACAAGGACCTGATCCACACGCTCCTGCTGCGCACGCAAAGCCAGGCGGTTTACGCGCCGGACAACATCGGCCACTTCGGCCTTGCTTTGGAAAAATACGCGCATTTCACCTCGCCGATCCGCCGCTATGCCGACCTGATCGTCCACCGCTCTCTCGTCCGCACATACGGCCTCGGCGGGGGCGGACTCGACGATTTCGAGCATGAAACACTGCATGAAATTGCCGAGCATATCTCTCAAACGGAACGCCGCTCCATGGTCGCGGAACGCGACGTGATGGACCGCTTCACCGCCCAATACCTCAGCGTCAACGTCGGGCGCGATTTCAAAGGAAAAGTCAGCGGCGTCACCCACTTCGGGCTTTTCGTGACGCTGGACGAATCCGGCGCAGACGGACTCGTTCCCATGCGCAGCCTGCCGCGCGACTATTACATCCACGACGAAAAGCGCCACGCGCTGATCGGGAAAGATAACGGCTACAGCTACCGGCTCGCCCAGCCCGTTGTGGTGCGGCTGGCGGAAGCCGATCCCTTGCGCGGCAGCACCGTTTTTGAAATGCTGGAATCTTCGGGCGCAGAACCGGATAGGGGCCGGGGCCGGGGCCGGCGCCGGCGCCATGGCGGGAGCCCCGCAGCCGGAATGAAAAAAAGCCGCACACAGGGCAAAAAAGACAACAAGCGCAAAGACAGATCGCGCGGAAAAAGGCGATGATCGCGCCAGTCTAAAAATAGAGCGGCGACCGGCGATGCCGGAGGCCGCTCTATTTTATATTTCGTCCCTTATTGGTTGACACAGTCCGCCCCCTCAAGAAAAGCGGCCGCGCAGGAAAAGTCATTGTTGTTTGCTGGCGTCGCCGAAGAGTTGCCGCCCGCTGCAGGTGTAATATTGGCCAGATCAGCGGGATCCAGGCTATGCTGTTGGTTCATCATACCCTCATTGCCGCCCGCTGCAGGCGTAATATCCGCAAGAGAGACGCCATCCGTCCTGTCGCCAATGCTGAGTTTTATGTTGCCAGCCTGGGTTGGAGACGGCTCGAACGGCGGGTCGTAATTAATCGTCCTGTCGGCGACCGAGATGATCGGGCGTTGCAGGGGCCCGATTTCAGTATTCGTGCCATAGACGTCCGCAATGAAATTCAGCGTCTGTGCCGGATTGATCGTCAGCGTGCCGGGCGTATAGCTGATCGTGTAGTCCGGATCAACCGCGCCCGACGCCGTGATCGTGCCTGCATAGGTGCCGGCGTTCGCCGTGAACGCGGTTCCCGACGTCACCGTCGGCTGCGTCGTCAGGCTTGAAGCCGTATCGCCGTTCACGAAACCGGTGATCGTGTCCGTCAGCGCCGGTGCCGCACCGCCGTACGTCATGCTTGCGTTGTTTGCCGCCACCTTCAGCGCCACAGGCGTTACCTTCAGTGTGCCGTTGACGAACGCGAACGCATAGTTCTGCGCGCTCAGAGTGCCCAGACCCGCATCAATGACATAGGATCCGACGTGCGAACCGGATCCAGACATGCCATTGTATGCTGTTGCAGTCGTCGTCAGGCTCGCCGTTCCGCTTATCAAGCCGCTGTTTTCACCGTTCACGAAACCGGTGATCGTGTCCTTCAACGCCGGCAAGGCCGCTGCTCCATAAGACACGGTTTTGTTATCTGCCGCCACCGTCAGTTGTGCCTTGTCGATCACGCCCACCGCCCCGCTCGCGCTCGTGCTGCCCAGCGCGTAGT
>JAGXAX010000265.1 GCA_018971405.1 Alphaproteobacteria bacterium
TTCCTGCTGCCGCGGTTCCTGATGCGCAGAGCGCGCTAGCTGAGCATCGGCCGGCGCATCGCCAGCCGCTTTTCATGGCGGATCAGGTAAATCCCGCCCGCGATCAGCAGGCCCGCGCCGCCCATCGTCAGCAGCCCCGGCACCTCGTGGAAAACGTAATAGCCGAGCAGCGCGCCCCAAACGATCTGCGTGTAATGGTAAGGCGCGACGACCGAGGCCGACGGCGCCTCCTGAAAGGCGTAGCTGACGCAGAGAAGGCCGATCGCGCCGACCAGCCCCATGCCCAGCAACAGCGCCCATTCGGCTAAGGTCAGCGGCACATAGTGGTTGCCGATCAGCGGCAGACCCATCATGACGCTGATCAGCGAGCCGCAGATGTACATGAACGCGCGGCTTTCGCCCGAACCGATGTGGCGGATCACCAGCAATTGCCACGAATAGACGAACGCCCCGCCCAAAACCAGCAGCGCCCAGCCGTTGAACAGGCTGCCGCCAGGCCTGAAGATGAACAGGATGACGCAAAAACCGAACAGGGTGGCGCCCATCCGGTGCCTGTCCATTTTGTCCTTGAAGAAGACCGACGCGATCACCGCCACCCAGAACGGCGACGTGAAAACCAGCGTGTAGAAGGTCGTCAGGTGGATGTGCGGAAAGGCGAAAATGTTGCAAAGATAGACAGCCTGCCCCAGCAGGGCGCGGACGAACATCAGCCCCGGCTTGCGGGTGCGGAACGTCTTCTTTCCTTCTCTGAGCACGCCGTAGAGCAGCATGAAAAAGATGGTGATCGCGCCGGACGTGACCATGATCTGCGCGAAATAGACCTTTTGCAGGATGAATTTCAGTCCGGCGTCGCTCAGGTTGTAGCAGCCGTAGCCGAGACACGTCAGGAGTATGGGCGTGAGGACGCTCTTGTGCTGATGGGCCGCAGGCCCCGCTGCCGTCATACGGCGATCCTCCGGCGGACGAGTTCCGCTGCGACGCCGCCTGTCGCCGTCATGGCTTTCGCCAGCACGTCCGCCATGTGTTTGAACGCCGCTTCGTCTTTCGCGTGGATGGTCGCGAGCGGCCTTGCGCCCTTGCCCACTTCCTCGCCGATCTGCGCCACATTGGTGAGGCCGACGGCATGATCGACCGTATCCGTCGGACGCGCCCGCCCGCCGCCCAGTTCGACGATGCCGATGCCGATGGCGCGGGCATCCATGGCGGAAACGCGGAATTTTTGCGCGGGATAGAAATCTTTCACGACGGGCGCGGCTTTCAGATACTGCTTCGGTTTCGCCATGAAATCCTTCGGCCCGCCGAGCGCCGCGACCATGCGCGCAAAATGCTCCGCAGCTTTGCCGCTTTTCAGGACGGTTTCTATTTTATTTTTCGCCTCCGTAACATCCTTCGCCAATTTGCCGACGACGAGCAGCTCCGCCGTGAGCGCAACCGTCACTTCGTGCAGGCGCGGATCGACGTTCTTGTTTTGCAGGTATTCCACGGCCTCGACGACCTCGACGGCATTGCCCGCCGTGCGCCCCAGCACCTGATTCATGTCGGTGAGCAGCCCGACGGTCGGCAGACCCGCGCCGTTGGCGACATGCACGATGCTTTCCGCCAGCGCCACGGCGTCGTCATATTTCTGCATGAAGGCGCCGGTGCCGAATTTCACGTCCATCACCAGCCCGTCTAGCCCCCCCGCGAGCTTCTTCGACAAAATGGAAGCCGTGATGAGATCAAGCGATTCAACCGTGCCCGTCACGTCGCGGATGGCGTAGATGATACGGTCGGCGGGCGCAAGGTCGGGCGTCGCGCCGATGATCGCGCAGCCCGTCTCGCGCACCGTTTTTTTGAACAGCGCGACATCCGGCTGCGAAACGTAACCGGAAATGGAATCCATTTTATCGAGCGTGCCGCCCGTGTGGCCAAGGCCGCGCCCAGAGAGCATCGGCACGAAGCCGCCGCAGGCCGCGACGATCGGCGCAAGCATCAGCGATACCTTGTCGCCGACGCCGCCGGTGGAATGCTTGTCGAGCGCAGGCCCGGGGAGATTCTCCGAAGTCCAGTCCATCACCGTGCCGGAATGGGCCATGGCCGAGGTGAGCGCCACGCGCTCGTCCATCTCCATCTTTTTCAGCAGCACCGCCATGCAGAACGCGGCTACCTGCCCCTCGCTGACCGTTTTCGCCGTGACGCCCCTGATGAAAGCGGCGATCTCGTCCGGCGACAGTTTCATGCCGTCGCGTTTTTTGCGAATGATTTCCTGTGGAAGCATGTTTTGACTCGTCCTGTTTTTGCGGCGCAGCAAAAATCCGCCCCCAAGCATACAAAAAATCCCCTGAAAAAATGAGGGGGTTTGAAAAGTTTTTGCGTCTCTTTCTTTATGACTAACAAAGGACGTTCATTGTGCCATGTCCATATTTCATGCTAGTTTTCATGCTTATTCCGTTTCCGTTTTTTAAACACAAAATGAAGGTGCATCCGCATGTCAGCTTCCAGTTCTTCCACCGCGCAAAAAACCGCCCCCGCCACCAACAACCTCGAACCGTTCTGGATGCCCTTCTCGGCCAACCGCCAGTTCAAGAAAAACCCGCGCATGTTCGTCGCGGCAAAAGACATGCACTACACCACCGACGACGGACGCAAGGTGCTGGACGCGACGGCGGGCCTGTGGTGCTGCAACCTCGGCCACGCCAGCCCGAAAGTCGTTTCTGCCGTGCAAAAACAGGTGCAGGAGCTGGACTACGCCCCCGCCTTCCAGATGGGTCACCCGAAAGTGTTCGAACTC
>JAGXAX010000266.1 GCA_018971405.1 Alphaproteobacteria bacterium
CAGGCTGCCGATATAATCGAGCGAGAGTTTGGCTTTATACCGTCCGTAAGGCTCCAGATGGTCTTCGGCGATGCCGAGTTTTTCGTCTGCCAGCGCGCTGATGCGCTGCAGGCGGGCTTGGCGCGCGATTTCGATGTCGGAAGGCATGGTCTGATCCCTCAAAAGTGGCCGTTTCCGTCGGAAACTTTAGGGTATTTTGCCTGCGCTGTAAACCCGTATGCCCGGAAAAAAATTCATCAAAGTATTGATATTAATGTAATTAATAAAATATTATGGATTTTATATTGCTATTTTACAGAAGATAATTATAATATCCGGAAGCATAAATTAAGGAATCCTGCATGACGAAGACATTTGAAGGCAAAAGCGCGGACTGCGAGTTCCTGTCGCGGGAAGCGGTGCAGCAGCTGCACAAGCAGTTCAATGACGACCTGGAGGAAAAGGCGCGCAAAGCGCTGCCGCAGAACGCCGTCAATCAAAGTGCCTTGCTGGCGGCGCTGAAGTCGCTGTTGGTCGAGGCCGCGCGCAAAGGCGTGACGCTCAAGGCGGACACGCTGGCGGAACTGGCGGCGCAGGGGAGCGACGCGGTGGAAGGGCAGGCTGAAAAAATAGCGCGCAACGTCCATGCCGGCATGCCTGTGAAGAGCGCCTACATATCGCCGCGCCTGTCGGACGGCCAAAAACGCCAAATCGAAAAATCGGCCGCTGAAAGGAAGGCCATCGCGGCGGTCGCCGTGCTTTTCGGCGATGAAGAGCGGATTTATTTGCGGCTGAACGGAACGGAAGAGGAGTCAGAAACGCAGCAATGTATCGCCGCCTATCTTGAAGAAAAGGGTTACCGCATCACGGACTACGGCGGCGGCTACGCCACCGACGCCGCCGGCAGGCAACAGTTCCGGATCGGCAAACTCCTGAAAGGCGAAGCGGATCTCTACGCGGCGTTCTGCAACGATTCAAGCCGCACGCTGGGGAGACTGCTCGTCGTCGTCTCGCGCAACGCCATGGACATCGCCCTGATGTCCACGGGCCGCGCATGGAGTTCCTGCATGGGATCGGGCGGGTTCAACTGGCCTTATGTTCCGCGCGATGTCAGCGAGGGCGCGCTCGTGACCTACCTGATCTCGGAGAAAGACCCGGACATCCTCAACCCGCTGGCGCGCATCCTGCTCCTGCCGTTTCGCGAGAAAATGAAAAAGCCGGGCCTGCTGGCGCGGGCGGCGCAAAAGGTTTTCGGGCGGAAAAGCGCGGAAGCGGCGCCGCAACAGATTTACCTTGCGAACAAAGCCTACGGCCTGCACAACGAGTCCTTCATAAAAACGGTCGACGACTTCGTGGAGTCAACCTTCAACGGCGGAAAAACGGGAAGGTTTTTTATAGCGGACGGGCTTTATCCGGACATGCTGACCCATATCGTGGTCAGGAAAAAACCGCGCGTGCCCCGCCCGCAATAAGTTCCGCATTTTTTAGAACAAAAGGCCCGTTTCGAAGATCATCCGCGCCTGCGCGCTGTCCTTGCCGCTGGAGCCGAAAGCGTCTCCGGCGGTGATGCTGCTGGCGTGGACATAGGAGGCCTCGGCGCGGGCGAAGACGGGGCCGACCTGATAGGTCGGGGTGAGGGTGAGCGACCAGGCCTTGCTGCCCTGCCCGTAAAGCAGGTTGGGCGCCTTTTCCGCGGCGTTGCCGGTGGTGGAGATGTATTCGGCGCGTCCGGCGATGTTCAGCAGGGCGTCGAATTTGTAATTGGCGAGGAAGGCGGCGCCGAAGCTCGACCCCGTGTGGTCGATGCCCGCGGAGGCGTTGGTGCCGGCGTAAGTGTACTGGATGTAGGGGTTGAGCGTCCATTGGCCGGACGTGTGGGTGTACATCAGGTCGACGCTCTTGCTGTTGTTCTGCGCCACGGGCGTCTCGAAGCGGTTCACGTCGGTGCGGACGAGGTTGCCGCCCGCGTCGACGGCGATGACGTCGTTCGCGCCGACGTTATAGGTGGCGCGGCCGGTCAGCCATGAATAGTGGTTGGAGTAGAAGCCGTCGTTCCACGACAGGGCGAAGGCCATCGGACCTGCGCTGTAATCGCCCTCGACGCCGCGGTTGATGGCGTTCTCCTGCCCCCAGAGGAGGCCGCGGGCGATATTCATGTTCTGGAAGGTGAAGGTGTTTTCATCGCCGAGCAGCGTCGGCAGCTTGCCCGCCTTGACGGAGAGGCTGTTGCTGGCGGCGTAGGAGATATAGCCGACGGGCAGAAGGCCGTAGGTGTCGTCCGTTTCCTTCGCCGCGCGGAGATAGGACGTGCCGAGCGCGGGGAGGGAATAGACGCCCGCCTGCGCGTAGAAGCCCCACGGCGCGCCGGTGCTCTGGATGAAGGCCTGCGCGTTGGCGATGTCGAGGTGGGAGTTCTTGTCGCCCGCTTTCGAATTATCCTGCGACAGGCCCATGACGCCGGCGATGCCGCCTGCGTAGATCCGTCCGAACTGGCCCGCGTTGAACGACCACGGGTTGGGGTCGGCCTTCAGGGGGCCGGACATGACGGGCGCGGCGAGCACGACCGGCGCGGGCGCGGCGCCGGAATAGTCGTCCGCCTGCGCGGGTGTCGCGGCCATCGCGCCCAGCAAGGCAAGCGCGGCGGAGATATGAAAGACGTTTTTGCTAGTCATGGCTGTTCCCCCTTTGCAAGTCAGGCCGGGCGCCCCCGCGCCCTTTATCAGGACTGATTCTCGCAAAGCGGAGAAAAGCTGTCAATACTAAGATTCAATGGATTCAGGGAGTTAAAGT